>JBHPDM010000012.1:0-39624 GCA_042577285.1 Candidatus Omnitrophota bacterium | reverse complement strand
ATATGCCTTAAGAGATTGATATCTAAACCCAGGAAGTCAGTTTTAACATCAAAGATGCGGTAAAACTTGGCGCTGATATCCGTCCCCCCGCTGAAAGTAGTTGCTAAGGTTGCACCGTAAGTGCTCTTATCAGTATAAGTCACATCCGCTGAGGCCGAAGGGGTAAGGCTCAGGAAAGCCAGCCTGGCAGGCAGAGAGATCTTATTATTGGTAGTAAGTGCGTTGTAGGAGACATCGTTCCAGGAATCGCTGGGTACCGCGCTCTTCTCGTTATGATTTACATAAGAGCTCTGGTTCTCCAGATAGAACGGGGTGTTTGCGATCTGGATGCTGGGTAAGGTGTATTGTATCTCAGGTAGCGTCTCGGTGGCGCTGTACCAGCGGTTGACCCGCTTCTGAACAGAGATATCCAGGCTGGAATAATTGAAATTATGATGCAACAAAAGGTATGATCCGGGCAGAGGGGAATCCTTCAGGTATTCGCGGGGAAAGTAATCCTTCAGGAAATTATGGTCTGGACCGTGGAGCGCCCTCTTAGAGTCGACGATCTTATAATACTCTGCGCTTAATTTAGTCCCCTCATCTATATCCCACTGGTGACGCAGACGGATAAAATACCTCTGGAACTCCGAAGGCAACTTCTCCTCCTTGAAATCCACTGACCTCTCCTGCGTGTAATAATACTTAAAATCTCCCTTGCCGAAACCGGTTGTTTTATAGTTGACGCCGAAACCCTCTGCTGCCCCCAGGGACTCCCGGTAATCGGCATAGATCCTGGTGGTAATATTGTCGGTAAGCTGGAAACGCCAGGCGCTTAAGAGGAACATCCCCCAGCCCAACTGCTTATTCTTACCCCCCATAAACTGCACGTGCATCAGCGGGTCCTTCAAGCTATGGTTAAATGCCGGGACATAAAAGACCGGGACCTTGCCGGCATAAAAAATACCATCCCGGGTCTTTACTTTATCTCCGGGGAAAAAGTTCATCTTTCTGAATTTCATCTTAAAGTGCGGGTCATCTAGGCTGCAGCTGGTCATATATCCGCGCCTGACGATAAACTCCTCGTCGCTGGGCTTATCGATCTTCCTCCCCTTTCCAAAGTATGGAGTGGAGCGGAAGTCCGCATGCATGATCACGCCTTGCTTAGTATTAAAGTTATACACCATCCTCCTGCCTTCGATCACGCTGCCTGCATCATCCATCCTGACATTACCCTCTGCAACGCCCTCCTTAGTGCCTGAGTCAACGGTCAGTTTATCGCAAGTGAGGGTGGTATCTTTATAGATCACCGACACATTCCCTGTAGCGCTGATCTTCTTATCCAGCGTCGAATACTCCACTACATCGCCGTTGACCTCGATCGGCTTCAGGGTCTCCCTCTGAGTCTCTTCCTGAGTCGTTTCTTGAGTGTTTTCTTGAGTCTTTTCTTGGGAGAAAGAGAAAGTCGGCGCAAAAAGCAGAAAAATAAAAACGGCGATTTGAATACGCAAGATACTATTTAGTTTCAGAGTAGCCATCAACTATTATTTAGGGATCAACTTGAAGTCTTCTAAGAACCTCTGGATACCGATGTCGGTCAAGGGATGCTTTATCAACTGCTCGATCACCTTAAAAGGAATGGTAGCGATATCGGCGCCTGCCAGCGCCGCATCGACCACATGCATTGGATTGCGTATGGAGGCGACGATGATCTCGGTCTTAAACCCGTAATTCTTATAAATTGTCCTGATATTCCTGACCAGGTCCATCCCCCTCTCGCTGATGTCATCGAGTCTACCGATAAACGGAGAGATGTAATCAGCTCCAGCCTTGGCTACCAAGAGCGCCTGTGATGCTGAAAAGCATAAAGTAACGTTCGTCTTGATCCCTTCTCCAGCGAGGATCTTTACCGCCTTAAGCCCCTCCTTGATCAGTGGGATCTTTATTACGATGTTCTTGGCGATCTTACTTAAGCATCTCGCCTCGCCTACCATCCCCTCAGACTCCAGGCTGATCACCTCGGCGCTCACCGGGCCTGAGACTAAAGAGCAGATCTCTTTTAGTAATTCCTTTGCCGGGCGCTTCTCCTTAGAGACCAGCGTCGGATTAGTAGTCACTCCGTCGATCAAGCCCAGCTGATTCGCTTCCTTTATCTCTTTAATATTTGCTGTATCGATAAAGATCTTCACGCGTCTTTTCCATCTTTTACCAGGAGTGCCGCGCCGATCAATCCGGCGTCAGCCCCTAATCTTGCCTTATACACCTTTACGTGCCTTGCCTGCACGCTCATGCCTCTGTCGTCGATCGTGCTTCTGATCTTACTAAAAAGGGCCTTCCCGGCATTAGCAACGCCGCCGCCGATCACGATGCAGTCAGGATTCAGGAGATTCACCACTCCGCTAAGGGCTATGCCGAGACGTTTCCCCACCTCTGACCAGATCGCTAAGGCCTTGCGGTTGCCCTTAGCTGCTAATGCATCCAGCTCTTCCATCGATATGCGGCGCCCGAATAGCCGGGCTGCCCTTTTAAGGATCCTGCTGTTTCCCACATAACTCTCAAGACAGGCGAGGCCTCCGCAATTACAGCGCGGGCCCTTTTCATTGATCGGGATATGGCCGATCTCTGCGGCAGCAAAATTTCCTCCCCGGTCCAATCTTCCGTCTATGATCAAACCGCCCCCCACGCCTGTGCCTAAGGTAAGGCATACCGCGTGCCTAGAGCCTTTGGCCGCGCCTGATCTAGATTCTGCCAGCGCCATCAGATTGGCGTCGTTATCCAGAAAGACCGGAAGTTTTAATTTATTCTTCAGGATACCCCGCAAGCTTACCTCTCTCCAGCCGGGGATATTGGGAAAGAAATGCACTATACCGCGCTTCACATCGATCGGCCCGGGAAGCCCTAGCCCTACGCCTAAAACCTCGCTCTTTTTTATGCGCCTGCACTCTAAGATCTTCTTGATAGAGCTGACTATCGCCCTTATCAATCCGGGCTTGTCTGTGAACTTTTTGGTGTTCAGGGAATTTTTATGCAGGATCCGGCACGCCGAATCCAGAAGTGCGACTTTTAGATTCGTTCCGCCTAAATCGACTGCGATGATAAATCTCTTCCTCATAATCGTTTTATTTTATATTAAACGTTGGATATTTGCAATACATAAATCATGCGGTGACTACCCTGTTCCTACCTTCGTGTTTTGCCCGGTAAAGACAGGTGTCCGCCCAATCGATCAACGCCTGGGCATCCATTGCATCGGAAGAAAACTCTGCTATGCCGAAGCTGATCGTAACCTTCAGCTCTTCATCATAGACTCTTACCTTCCTTCTCTCGACCTCCTGGCGCATACGCTCAGCGGCGAACCTCGCCCCCTCCTTATCCGTCTCGATCAGTGCGATCAAAAACTCATCCCCGCCGTATCTGCCGAAGAGGTCGATCTGACGGATATTCTCTTTGACCGTCCTTGCCACCTCCTTTAATACCGTATCTCCGACAAGGTGGCCGTAGCGGTCATTGTAATCCTTGAAGTTATCGATATCCGCCATCATGCAACAGAGCTTATGACCGAGATTCTTGGACCGCTCCAGCTCCTGCTGGAACCTCTCCCTCCAGTACCTGCGGCTCAAAGCGCCGGTCAGGGAATCCGTGATCGCTAATTCCTGAACCTTCTGATACAAAAAAGCCCGCTTTGCTCCCAAGAGGAACTGCTGGGCGAGGATCTGGAACTTGTCAGCGTCAGCATAATTGACATTACTTGCCAGAAGATAACCCATTAATTCCTTATCCACCCTTAAGGGAACCCTTGTATATCCGCTATATTCCCCTGGGCCGGGCTTCTGCTTTAAAAACTTACAATCGTCTACCTTGATATACCTATCGATCAGCCCACGGAAGGAATCAAATAATTTCTTTTGGTCAAGGGATTTACAGATCTGCCTTGCAATATCGTAAAGCGCCAGGGTCTGGCTCGCGGTCCTTTCGATCTTTAAGTTCTCCTCCCATAGCCGCTTATTCCTTAAAGAGAGCCTCTTCTCTTCCCTCTCCATCCTCCTCTGTTTGGCCTGTGCCCTGACCAGGCTCTTGCGCAGCCTGGTATCCAGGCCGATAATAAGGACTGCCGAAAGGATCACAAGAAAAACTAAATAGAGCATACGCGGTTTCGCCCCTTCTGTTTTGCCTGGTACATCGCCTGGTCCGCCTTAAAGATCAACCCGTCTTCATCCTTTACATCAGAGGGAACCTCTGCGACCCCGATCGAGACCGTGATCCTCGTCTTCTCCCGGCGCAGAAGAATATCCGTGCCTTCTATTTTTCTACGCAGGCCCTCGGCAATCCTGATCGCCTCATCCTTAGGTGTGCCGGGTAAGATAACGCAGAACTCTTCTCCGCCGAATCGGCTGATCACGCACTTCTCATCCTTCAGGTATCCGGTTATCCAGCCGGATAGATCCTTAAGCACCAGGTCTCCTGCGCTGTGCCCGAAATTATCATTGTAATCCTTGAAGTGGTCGATATCCAGCATCAAGAGGCTTAAAGGCAGGCCCTGGCGCACCCCTCTCTTATACTCGCTCCTTAGGCGCTCCAGGAAATAATCTTTTGTAAAAAGAGAGGTCAGTCCGTCGTGGATCGCCAGATCCTGCGTCCTCTGAAAGAGCAGCCCGTTTTCTATGGCCACCGCCCCGAAATCCCCGATCGTAGCCAAGAGGCGAAGATCATCCTGCGAATAGAAACCGGCCGAGGGGTTATCCAGCCTTAAGATCCCCAAGAATTTATTTTCGCTGATCAGCGGAATGCTGATCAGCGAAGATACAGGCCTGAGGCCAAGCGGCCTTGACTTCTCAATATCAAAACGGAAATCGCTCCTTGTGTCCTCGACTAAAAGCGGGCTGGTGTGCTTCAAGACCCAGAGGTCAAAAATATCTCCCTGTTTGGCCTTGACTACCGACTTCTTATCCTCCTTCTTAGTCTTATAAATGCTTAAAGCCTCTTCCATCCCCCTTTGCGCCAGGTACAAGATACAGGTGCCCCGGTTATCGCCGATCAGGGAGAATATGGAAGAAGTGAGCTTATCGGCGACTGACTCCAGTGGAAGCTCCTGATTTATCTCCTCGATCATCTTCTTCAGGCTTGTGTAACGGGCGATCCGCTCCTGAAGCGCGGTCCTGATCTTTTCTTCTTTTGAATTTTGCTCGTTAAGGATATTGATCTGCTCTGATAGGTCCTGATTGCGGACCTCAAGATGCGCGACTCTTGCCTGGCGGGTGCTGAAATAATAAAACAGTGCTGCGGAATTGACAAGGTAAAATATGACCAGCGTGATCAACGGCAGGGTGAAGCGGACGGCCAGATATCCAGGAAGGATTAGATACAGTAAGGTGAGGATTACAAAATAAATGGCCGTTCTTAAGTGTCGCGTAGGCGTGTAACCCCTTAAAAAGATTTATACTATTGTAGCTTCTGTGTCTTTATCGAAGAAGTGGACCTTGCTCATATCAAAGACTAAGTCAAGGTGCTGGTTGACCGCCGGACGGTTGTGCGCGCCCACCCGGGCGATAAAATTATGGCGGCCGGTGTTCAGATACAAATATACCTCAGGACCCATCGGCTCGACTACTTCGCAGTTGACCCTGACTACGTTCTCAGGGGGCGCCTCAGAGACGAATAATTTATCGTAGATATCCTCGGAGCGGATCCCCAAAACCAGGTCCTTGCCTATATAGGCAGTGATCGCCGCGCGCATATCATCGACGATCTTGATCTTGATCTTACCTTCGTCAAAGTATAGACGCCCCTCCTGCTGGATGACCCTGCCGTTCATAAAGTTCATCGGAGGCGAACCGATGAAGCCGGCGACGAACTTGTTCTTGGGGTGGTCATAGACCGAAATCGGATCGGCCAGCTGCTGAAGCACGCCGTCCTGCATCACGGCGATCCGGTTGCCCATGGTCATCGCCTCTACCTGGTCGTGGGTGACGTAGATGATCGTAGTCTGCAGGCGGATGTGCAGCTTATGTATCTCTGTGCGCATCTGTACGCGCAGCTTGGCATCAAGGTTGCTCAAGGGCTCGTCAAATAGAAAGGCCATCGGTTTTCTCACGATCGCCCTTCCTACCGCCACACGCTGCCTCTCGCCTCCGGATAACTTGCTTGGGCGGCGCTTTAAGAGGCGCTTGATCCCTAAGATATCCGCTGCATCGTTTACCCGCTGTTCAATCTCCTGCTTTGGATAATGCTTAAGGCGCAGGCCGAAAGACATATTCTCATATACGGTCATGTGCGGATAGAGGCTGTAATTCTGAAAGACCATTGCGATGTTACGGTCCTTTGCCGGGACGTCATTGACTATTCTTTCGCCTATATAAATCTCGCCCCCGGTGATCTCTTCAAGGCCCGCTATCATCCTAAGGGTAGTCGACTTTCCGCAACCCGAAGACCCGACCAGGACCATAAATTCTTTGTTCTCAACGCCTAAACTGACGTCATTGACCGCCACGGTGCCGTCCGGGAATACTTTCGAGACATTCTTTAGGCTTACCTGCGCCATCTCTTAGCCCTTTAAATAGTCAAGCAATTGACTCAAGGTCTGCTTCATGTCCTTGCGGTTCACGATCATATCGATCAGCCCGTGTTCAAGCAGGAACTCCGCACGCTGGAATCCCTCGGGGAGCTTCTGCTTGATCGTTTGTTCGATCACCCGGGGCCCGGTAAAACCGATCAGCGCCTTGGGTTCTGCGATCAGGACATCACCCAGTGTTGCAAATGATGCCAGGACCCCGGCCATCGTCGGGTCAGTAAGCACCGAAATAAACGGCAGGCCTGCCTTATGGTGATAGGAGAGCGCGGCTGAGGTCTTTGCCATCTGCATCAGGCTGAACATCCCTTCATACATCCTTGCCCCGCCACCTGAACCGGAGACGATGACCAGGGGGAGCCGGTACTTCGTAGCCGCCTCGGTCGCCCGGGTGATCTTCTCTCCGACTACCGAACCCATCGAACCCATGATGAAGCGGGAATCGGTGACCGCGATGATGATCTTCTTGCCATCAAGCAGCCCCTCTCCGGTTATTGCAGCCTCCTTTAACCCGGTTGCCTCCTGGTCCGACTCCAGTTTCTTTTTGTAGGTCTTAGGCCCCTCAAACTCCAAGGGATCCTTAGGGAGCATATCCGCATCATGCTCCTTGAAACTGCCTTGATCCAGAAGCATCCCGATCCTTTCGTAGGCGCCCAGGCTAAAATGATGGTTGCACTTGATGCAGACCATCATATTCTCCTTTAAGGTCTTATTATAGAGCGCCTCGGAGCACTCCTCGCATTTCGTCCATAGCCCGTCCGGTATATTCTTCTTTTTTAACCTTACGATCGTGTATTTAGGCTTGCCGAAAAGCGCCATCTACCGCTTCCTCCCCAAAAACTTGTTCACCACTAATCCCGATAAGACCTTAGGGTAAAAATAAGTAGACTTTGAAGGCATCTTATGCCCGGCTAAAGCGATCGAGATGATCTCTTCGACCTTCACCGGGTTCAAAAAGAAGACGATCTGCGAATCGCTTGCCCTTGCCTTGGAGATCAGCTCATCGGCATTAGGGCTGAAGGCGATCCGCTCTTTATTCTCAAGGTCTAAATCGAGCATCTTCTTAAGGATGATGTGATTTAGTATCGAGACGTTCAGCGACCTGTACTCCCTGGGCTTATCCGCGGCAGTCTTGTCCAGTATCCTTATATTCTTGAGGCGCAGCAGCCAGTACTTATTATCCCGGTACATCCCGATCACATGCTCTGTCTTTCCCGCCTTCTCCAGCAAAAAGAAGAACTTTATCGCATCCCCGTACTCTTCGACCTCGAAATAACTTTTAAGCCCGGACATAAACTTTTCGGAATCGAATTTGGATTTTACCTTGACCAGGCGGTGCACCGGAAGTATTGTCAGGTCGCGGGACTCAAAATTAGTAAAATAGGCCATTATATAATTAAAATCCTCATCTCCCGTGAAGCTGGCCAGCCGCTTCTTCTTCTCCTTCCGGTAAGCGCAGGCTACCTCATAGCGGTGGTGTCCGTCGGCGATAAAGATGTCCTCCTTCTCCAGGGCAGATTGGATCTTTTCTATCATCTCCGGAGAATCAATCCTCCACAATTTATGTGCGACTTTTTCATCGTCGGTGACCTCAAACAGGGGCTTTCTGCCGTCAGTACAGTGCTGCTGGCTGTAACGGATGATCCGTTTTTTATCCCGGCAGAGGACGAATATCGGGCTAAGGTTAGCCTTGACTGCCTTGAGGATCTTAAGTCTGTCCGCCTTTGGCTCAAGGCGGGTATGTTCATGGCCGTATACGGCTGAATCCTTGTTCTGCAGGCGCAAGAGGCCGATCAACCCCCAACGTTGGCGTCTCTCTCCTCTTAACTTATAATCCTGCGAGTATAAATATAGCGCGGGATACTCATCCTGGATCAACACCTTCTCCTTGAGCCACTTTTGGAAAGTCATCCTTGCCCGGCGGTATTTATTGACCCCCTTGATGCTCCTGGCTAAGGATAAATGAATAAAGTTGTGCGGATCTAATTGATGGAAGTATTGCTGGCGTTTCGGTGAGATCACATCATACGGCGGGCAGACTACCCTGGAGGGGTCCTTGATCTTATCCTGATTATAGATTACAGCCCTAAAGGGCTTTATCTTTGTCACAGCCTTTGCATCCCTCTTTTGCCATAGGGCATTTCTCTGCAGGCGCTTTTTTTTCTTCGCCCTTTGGCTTCTTACGGTAATCAGTAGCGTAAAACCCGGAGCCCTTAAAGATGAACCCGGCGCCGCTTGAGATCAGCCTCCTTATCTTCTTCTTGCACTTGGGGCAACTCTTTAGCGGAACGTCGGTGATCTTCTGGAAGGCCTCAAATTTATGTCCGCACTCAGTGCATTCGTATTCGTATGTAGGCATGCTATTTTAATTTTTTCTTTAGTTTTTCCGCAAGGCTCTCCTTCTTACCCGGGGACTCTCCGGACTCCCTGGCAAACTCTTCGATGATCCTTCGCTGGCTCGAGTTTAGATCGGTAGGGATCTTGACATCCACCTTGATAAACTCATCTCCCGGTGAACCGCCGTGCACATCCGGCATCCCCTTGCCCTTAAGGCGGAAGACTTTTCCTGATTGAGTTCCCGCTGGTATCTTCATCCTCACCCTTCCGTTTAAGGTAGAGACTTCGATCTCAGAGCCTAATATCGCTTGAGTCAGGCTGATCGTCATCTCAGTGACCAGGTCGTTATTGTGCCTGTCAAAGATATCATGCGGCTCGACCTCGATCACTACGTATAGATCGCCGCGTCCGGCCGCACCCTGCTCACCTTCCCCGCGGATCCTTAAATTTGAACCTGTACTTACTCCGGGCGGAACCTTGACTTTGATCGTCCTTATTTTTTTTCCCCTTCCCTGCCCCTGACATTGAATGCAGGGAGTCTGGATCAGCGTTCCCTCCCCGCGGCAGCGCGAACAGGTCTGGGCGATCTGAAATCCGAATCCGCTTGATGCTACCGTGCGGCCGGACCCCTTACACTGCGGGCAGCTGGCCTTTTTTGTTCCCGGCTTTGCGCCGCTTCCGGAACAGGTAGTGCAGGATTCATAGCGCGGAACAGTGATCGACTTCTGCGTGCCACGGAAAGCCTCCTCCAGGGTAATATTGGTGGCGATCTCAAGATCCCTCCCCCGCCTGCCGCCCCCTCTTGCGCGCCTCTGTCCGCTGAAACCTGCGAAATCAAAACCAAGATCACTGAAGATCTCCTCAAAGATCCCGCCGCCGAAACTACCGCCGCCTGCGCCGCTAAAGACGCTGCTAAAGTCAGCCCCCTTAAAGATATCTTCATAAGCGTACTTCTGGTCTATTCCGGCATGGCCGTACTGGTCGTAAAGTGCGCGCTTATTGGAATCTGACAGGACCGCATACGCCTCGGAGACCTCCTTAAACTTCTCCTCCGCCTCCTTCTTCTTCTCGGCAGGCACCCTGTCCGGGTGGTTGCGCAGCGCCGACTCCCGGTAGGTCTTCCTGATCTCATCGAGGGTAGCGTTCTTCTTCACCCCTAATATATCGTAATAATCGCGCTTAGTGCTCATCCTTACTTCTTATCGTCCTCTTCCTTGTATTCAGCGTCGATAACGTCATCCTTGCCCTTGTTCTTGCTCGGCTGATCATTCTCCGGTCCTTGCTGCGCTCCGGCGCCTCCGGGCTGCGTACCGCCGGCCTGCTGCTTCTTTGCTGCCGCCTGCTTGTAGATCTCCTCGGCTAACTTATGCGCGGCCTTGGTCAGCGCCTCCATCTCCTTCTTGATCCTATCAACGTTCTTATCCTTGATCGCGCCCTTCAGGTCATTGAGTTTTGCCTCTATATCAGCGCGCTCCTGTTGGCTCACCTTATCGCCGTAATCCTTAAGTGACTTTTCAGTGGCGTAAGCCAGGTTATCCGCTTGATTGATGGTCTCGACCTCCTCCTTCTTCTTAGAGTCCTCTGCGGCAAACTTCTCCGCGTCCTTGACCATCTTCTCAATCTCCTCCTTGGAGAGCTTTTTGGGTGCGGTGATCTTGATCGACTGCTCCTTGCCGGTGCCTAAGTCCTTTGCCGCGACATGCACGATCCCGTTGGCATCGATATCAAAGCTCACCTCGATCTGCGGCACTCCGCGCGGCGCAGCCGGGATCCCCACCAGGTCAAATCTGCCCAGCTCAACGTTGTCATTAGCCATCTGCCGTTCACCCTGCAGTACACGGATAGTAACTGCGGTCTGATTATCTGCGGCAGTTGAAAAGACCTGGGATTTTTTAGTAGGAATAGTCGTATTTCTATCGATCAATTTTGTACACACAGCTCCTAATGTCTCTATCCCTAAAGAAAGCGGAGTGACATCTAAAAGCAATACGTCCTTGACATCCCCCTTGATGATCGCTGCCTGGATCGCCGCCCCCAAAGAGACGCATTCCATCGGGTCGATCCCGCGCTCGATCTTCTTGCCGAAGTAATCCTCGACGAACTTTTGCACGATCGGCATCCTGGTGGGGCCGCCGACCATGATGATCTTGTCAACCCCTTTATCCCTAAAATCTATCCCCTCTTTAGAAAAGGCATCCTTGGCATCAGCCAAAGCCCTCTCCAGGGGCCCGAGGCACTTCTCTACGATCGGTGAAACCAGCTCTTCCAGTTTTGCGCGGTTGATCGACATGGTAAGATGCTTTGGCCCTGAAGAATCTGCGGTAATAAAAGGAAGGTTTATATCCGTAGTCAGGGTGCTGGAGAGCTCCACCTTTGCCTTCTCAGCTGCCTCGCGCAGGCGCTGCATCGCCATCTTGTCGTTTTTCAGGTCGATGCCCGTATCCCGCTTAAACTGGCCGGCGATGTAATTGATCAGCACGGCATCCATATCAGTTCCGCCAAGCTGCGTATCGCCGTTAGTTGCCATGACTTTGAATCCGCCCTCCTTCCACATCTCCATGATCGTCACATCCAGTGTTCCCCCGCCGAAGTCAAAGACCAGGATCTTTAGCTCCTTACCCGCCTTTTCTAAGCCATAGGCAAGGCATGCAGCCGTAGGTTCGTTGATGATGCGCAAGACATTCAGCCCTGCGATCTGGCCGGCATCCTTGGTCGCCTGCCTCTGATTGTCGTTAAAATATGCAGGACAGGTGATCACTACCTCCTCGACCTTATCCCCGAGATACGCCTCTGCGTCCTGTTTGACCTTCTGCAAAATAAAAGCAGAGATCTGCTGCGGGCTGAATTCTTTTCCTGCTACCTTGAATAAATGGTCAGTGCCCATCTTACGCTTGGCAGCCTGGATCGTGCCTTCCGGGTTGATCGCTGCCTGGCGCCTTGCCGGCTCCCCTACTAAACGCTGTCCGTCCTTGGTAAAAGCGACATATGAAGGAAATGCTTTGCCTGATGATACGCCAGCCCCCTCTGCGGAAGGGATGATCACGGGTCTACCTGCCTCCATTACTGCTGCTGCTGAATTTGATGTCCCTAAGTCGATCCCGATTACCTTTGCCATTTTACACCTCCTAATGAGTCCCGAGCCGCCATCTATGATTTCAGGCGGCCAGGGGCAATATTATTTTGTTTTATTCTTTGAAACCTTGACCTTTGCCGTCCGGATCACTCTGCCTTTCAGCAAATAACCTTTTTGCAATTCCTCGGTTACCGTATGCTCAGGCAGGTTGTCGTCTTGTACCTGCATCAATGCCTCATGCAGATTCGGGTCAAATTCTTTTCCTTTGGCCTCGATCGGTTTTATGCCGTGCTCTTTAAGCATCTCATAAAGATGCGCCAGGATCATTTCCGTCCCCTTCAAGAACGCCGGTAGATCCTGGTGTTTATCCTGCGCTAATTCTGTTGCGCGCTCTAAGTCATCGAGAACATTCAATAGCTCCAGGATCAACCCCTCGTTGGCGAACTGAATAAACTCCTCTTTCTCCTTCTGGAGGCGCTTGCGGCTATTCTCAAAATCAGCCTGGAGGCGCAGGACTTTATCATGCAGCTCGGCAGCCTTGGCAGCCTCCTCTTTAAGCTGTGAATATTCGGATTCTTTGATTAAAATCGATTTTTCTTTATCCTTCATGTCAAGTCCTGTCTAAGACTTCAGAGACCACATCGGAAACATACTCTAAAGCCGGGATAATATGCTCATACTCCATACGCGTAGGCCCAAGAACAGCGATCCTCCCCTGAGGCTTCCCATTTATGCGGTAGCTCGTAACGATCAGAGAGCAATCCTGCATCGTGTGACACTCCATCTCCCGGCCGATATATACTTTTGCCTTATCGGCCTTGATATCCCGGTTGATGATCTTTAAGAGGTCCTGTTTATCCTCGATCATCTTGACCAAAAGGCGGATCTTCTCTGTGTCGCGGAACTCCGGCTGGCTTAAGATCAGGCTGATCCCTTTATAGAAGTATTTATCATGCCAATCTAAAAACGAGGTGATCCCGGCGTAGCGGGTGACAGCTGAGATCACCCCTGAGGTCCGATCTAACACATCCTCGATCTTATCGATACGATCCTTATATTCATCGACAATCCGCTCCTTCTCCTCATCCAGAAGCTGCATCTGAGAAAGCAGTGAATCAACGTAATAGCGGTAACCCTTTGCCGTGGGGACCCTTCCTCCGGAAGTGTAGGGATGAGTGAGGTAACCTAACTCCTCAAGTTCGGCAAATATACTCCTGATCGTAGCCGAGCTTAAACCAAACTCCCGGGCAAAGCCCCGGGAAGCCACAGGAGCCGCCTCTTTTATATATTTATTGATCGCAGCCGAGAGTACTGTCCTTTTTCTTGCTTCGTAATCTACTGTTCTTACCATTGATTTGCCCCTTTTAGCACTTTAGCTTGCAGAGTGCTAATTTTATCACAAAACCTTGCCTTGTCAACTCTTTCCTCCCTCCTCAAAATTCCCTTCCCAAAAGGGACGCTCTTTTTGCTAATCGGGAAAGTGTCCCCAAAAGGGACAGTTTCCGCTTTAGCAAAAAGAGCGTCCCTACTTTTTTTGGAGCAGGATACCTTTGGTGGCAGAGAGCTTTCGGGAGAGAACTTTCGGTAGGAGGACTTTGACCTTTATCCCCTTATCCAGGTAATCGACCTTCTCGACCTTACCTTCTCGGTAAAAGAGATCCACCAAATCCATGCGCGAGTGGGGAAGCGTCACCTCCAGGCCGACCATACGGCTCGGGGAATGCTTCTGCACCTCCAGACATAAAAGATCAAGATTCTTTTTGAACTTTGCTGAGATCGGTACTGCGTTGGGGAAATCACGTTTTAACTTCTCTAGCCACGCCTGGTCATCCAGCAGGTCGATCTTGTTCAGGGCATAGACCTGCGGCTTTGCGTCAGCTTTTAACTGTTTCAAGACGACATCTACTGCCCTGGCGTGTTCGTACTCTCTGGGATGGCTGACATCAAGGACCCGGATCAATAGATCAGCATCGATGACTTCTTCCAGCGTCGCCTTAAAAGCCTCGATCAGGTGATGCGGAAGTTGATGCAGGAATCCGACGGTATCCGAGAGGATGATCCGCTCCCCGTTAGGCAGGACAAAATGCTTTACCAGAGGGTCCAGGGTCGTAAACAGGCTGTCAGCGACCCTCTGCCCGGCATCGGTGAGCGCATTAAGCAGCGTGGACTTACCGGCATTAGTATAACCCACCAGCGCCGCAGTTGCCACCGCCAACTCATGCCTCCTTTTCTTTATCGTTATGCGGTGAGAAGAGTAGTCTTTAAGGTCTCTTCTTAGTTTATCGATCCTCTTTCTGATCCTGCGCCGGTCGACCTCTAACTTCTGTTCTCCGGGGCCGCTGGTGCCGATACCGCCGCCTAACCGCGAGAGGATTATTCCTTTTCCGACTAAGCGAGGTAGAAGATACTGCAGCTGAGCTAACTCTACCTGGTTCTTACCTTCCGGGCTCCTGGCGTGACGGGAGAATATATCCAGGATCAGCTGCGTGCGGTCGATCGTCTTACACCCGATGATCTCTTCAAGATTCCTCTGTTGTGTACCCGACAGATCATGGCTGAAGATCACTGTATCTATATCTTCCTCCTGCCTGGCCCTGGCGATCTCCTCTGCCTTACCCTTTCCTACAAAGAGATTAGGCGTTGGTTTATCGCGCAGACAGATAACAGAATCCTTGACCTCTACCCCGCAGCTAAGCGCCAATTCATCCAGCTCCTGCTCGATATCGTCGATATCCAGCTTATGCCTCTCTGAATCCAACTTGATCGCAACTAATAATGCGTGCTCCTTGACCCTGATCTCCTGCATAGCCTTTAAAGTTTATTTAATATCCGCCTGACGGTATCAGCGGGTGATTCTTTATCCTTAATATTGATCCAGACAATAGCCTTATCCCTTCTAAACCAGGTCAATTGCCCCTTGGCATAGCGCCGGCTATTCCTCTTTATCAGCCGCTTTGCCTCTTCTAGATCATAGGCTCCATCAAGATACCCCTTGATCTCCTTGATCCCGATCGCTGCGGCAGCGGTCCTGCTCAAACCCTTCTTGAGCAACCGTTTGACCTCACTGAGGAGTCCTTGCCTGAACATCCGGTCGACCCGGTTATCGATTTTCTGATACAATTTACCGCGCTGCATATTAAGACAGAAGATCTTTAGCCTGTATTTACCGCGCAGGCCCTTTCTCTCTTTCTGCAGCTCGGAGATAGGCTTACCTGTAACCCTGTAGACCTCCAGGGCGCGCACGATCCTGCGCGTATCATTAGGATGGATCTTTGACGCTGCCCGGGGGTCGACTTTTTTTAACTTCTTATGTAAAGATGCGCCCCCTAAGCTCTCTGCCTGCTTATAAAGCTCTTTGCGGATCTTGCTATTTTCACTCTTTACCTTAAATATGCCATCTGTCAGCGCGCCGGAGTAAAATCCCGTACCTCCGACGATCAAGGGAACCCTCCCCCGCCCCAGTATCTTTCGGATCTTTATATTGGCTTCTTTAGAATACCTTGAAACATTATAATTTTTAGTCGGAAGGACTAAATCAAACAGGTGATGCGGAATTCTTTTTTTGATCGCTGCTGTTGGCTTGGACGTAAGGATATCCATCCCCTTATATATCTGCATTGAATCACAGGAGATGACCTCCGCGTTGATCTTTCCGGCTAATTTCGCGGCGATATCCGTCTTTCCGACAGCGGTGGGACCGACCAGAAATAAAACATGCGGCTTCATAAATTAGGGACAGATCTTTGTGGGGTAACCATTTCTGGAGAGGGAATCCTGCAGAAGCTGCGCATTCCGGCGCGACTTTAACTTGCCGACCCTTACGCGAAAGGTTTTTTTACCCTGCAGGAGCACCTCTTCGGTGTAAGCGGGATAACCTTCTTTTACTAGCTTCTCGGCAAGGGCCCTGGCGTTGTCGGGGCTGGAGAATGCGCCTGCCTGCACCGCATAATACAGGTCAGGGCCGGCTGATATATCCTTATCCAGCAATGCCTCGGGGCTTTGCGGGAACTCCCGTTCTAACTTCTCCAGATATTCCCCGGCCTTTTCCTTATTGCCTTCTTTAAAAGCTGCCCTGCTCAACCGGTAATATGCCGCCGCCTTAAGATCGGTGCGCGGCTCAAGCTTAAGCAGTTCCCCGTATTCTTTTGCCGCCTCAACGTAATTTCCCCGCAGAAAATAAGTATCTCCTAAACCGAGCCTCGCCTCATCCCTATAGGAGCTATCCTTAAACTCGTTCATGATTATCTCAAAGATATCTGAAGCGCGCAGGTACCTTTCCTCTTTAAGATAACTGACGCCCAATAGATAATAGAGCTCATCCATATTGCGGTCCTGCCCGCTGACCCCTAATATCCTTTCCCCCTCTTCTATACAAGCATTATAATCTCCTTCGATAAAATGCGTCCTGGCCTTATCAAGATCAAGGCAAAAGCCATGCCCGCTAAAGCAAAGTAGAAATAAAAATAAACAGCTCAGTTTTTTATACATTTCTCCTTCCTGGAGATATCCTTTTGCAGCTCGAGGATAAGTTTGTGCCGCCTCTCTTTTTCCTGACGCGACACGTCGTCAATCATCTCTGAAGCCTTTGTCTGCGGCCGCGTTGAATATTTAAAGATATAAGCGGAATTAAACCCGACCTCCCTTACCAGATCATAAGTATCCTGAAAATCGCTTTCAGTCTCTCCGGGGAACCCCAAAATCACATCCGTAGTCAAAATGCCTCCTTTTACAATTCTACGGTAATCAGCGGCTAAATCCAGATAAATCTTGCGCGTATACCCTCTATTCATCAGTTTCAATATTCTGTCCGAACCCGATTGTACCGGTAGATGTAGATATTTTCTTAGTTTATCCAGGTCCTGCATCGCCTCGAATAGGCCGCTAGCTACATCCTTGGGGTGAGAAGTAATAAAGCTAAACTCCTTAAGACCTTTGATTTGGTTGACTAATCCGAGTAATCTAACAAAATCAACCTCTTCATCGTTATAGGCATTGACATTCTGACCCAAAAGGGTGACATTCTCGATACCTTGATCCACTGCCTTCTTGATCTCCTTAATGATATCCTTATATTTACGGTTGTGCAATTCGCCCCGAACGTACGGCACTACGCAATAGGAACAATGATTAGAGCAGCCCTCAGAGATCACTACATAACTGTATTTTTTCTCCGCATAAAAACCAGTATGATAAATATCTTCCGGGCGGACCCTGCCTTGAGTCTCAATGATCCTGACCCCTGGTTCCTGCGATACTCTTTTTATCGCCTCCGGGATCTTATCAATATCCGTTGGGCCGGCAATAATAGCTACATTCGGCGCCCTTTTAAAGATATCCTCTTTATAGTTCTGAGCCATGCAACCGATAATACCGATAATCCGTTGACTCGTTGTTTCGTTGTTTCGTTGTTTCGTTTTAAATCTGCCGACTTCGCTCCAAACCTTATCCTCGGCATGCTGCCGCACTGAGCAGGTGTTAAGCAGGATAATATCGGCTTCTTGCGGGTCTTCAACCATCCTAAAGCCATTTTTCTTCAGCAGTCCGTAGACAACCTCAGAGTCGCGAATATTCATTTGGCATCCGAAAGTCCGGATGCAGACTTTTTTCATCTCTTTGAAATGAGCTCTTTAACGATAAAATGTTGCCTTTTATCGTCATAAGATATCCCTATCTCTCCAAGCATTTCGGTAACAGGTCTTCCGCCCGCCAAACTAGAGCAGAAAATATCCAGGGTGGTCTTCAAAGACGCCTCAAGCGACCTGTTAATGTAAGACAGGGCAAGATCCCGGTCAGTCTTTCTCTGTGCCTCAATCAATCCCTGATACATAAAATAGGTTGCTTCGTTCTGGGGGATGGGATTAGATTTTTTATAGAATCTTTTGATGGCTGCTTCGGCTATCTTTAAGAAATCTTCCTTATAGGCTGAATACTCCGCCATACTAAGATGCCACCGCGCTACCATAAGGTCCGCATAAGTCTCGAGATCACTGGATATACTTAAAGCATCCATATATTCTTTAGCCATTCCCTCAAAATCATCTATCTTAACGCTACCCTTTAGGCCTTCCCAGCTTTCAAGATCAGCCATCGCATACAGGAAATTAGTCGCGATTATGGTATGGCCTAAAAAATTTGGGTGATGAACATCAAAAAACAAATCTTCTTCCTTCGTGCCAGAAGAAATCAGATCATCGAAGAGCTTTTCTGAATCTACAAAATACATGCTATCGTATTTCAGGGTTGTCTCTTCTGCTATACGGTTTAACGCCCTCAACGCCCTCAAAGGAATCCCATCTTCATCCACTGCTCTTTTAAAATAGAGATCCGCCTCAGCGGGCCTTCTAAACTTGGAATAAGATAGACCGATAAAGTAATTTAATATAGAAAGGTCAGGATCAATCGCATAGGCATTGAATAAATAGGTAAGAGCATCATTATAGAGGCCCCTCTCATAATTCTCTTTTCCCCTCTTAAAATTAGAATTAAAAGTATCTTTTTCCTTAGAGGTTAAACTCTCTTTAGGCACAGAATAGAACGGCTTCCACTGTTCCTTAACCGCAACGCTTGAGATTAGAACTTTCTTCCCGTGCTTAAGGGCAAGTTCTCCTATCTCCTCGAGATCAGACCTAAAATTATTCTTCATTCTCATTATCTCTTCAAACGGAACCGCGCCCTCAAGTTCAAACTCTTGGTAAGAGATGCTTCTGAACCTATTTACTGAATATGCATCCCTATTCAACTTAGTAAAGAACTTTTGCACAATCTTCTGATAGGACTTGAGAAACACACCAAAGCTACGCGTAGATATTAGAGTATCTATGATATCCTTTCTCTTGACGTAATTATCCATAGAGAAAGTAACGAGAACTTGCTTATCCTTAAATTCCTTGGTCCTGAAATATCCAGTATCATCCAGATAATTCCATGCCTCGTTGTTTCCGGCATAGATAAGGAACATATCATATTTGTCAATAAGGGCCTTTAATAGCTCTGCCTGATGCCTGTGGAAAGGATAAGCGGTTCTGGCGTAATTTTTCACAAAAATCTCTCTGTGTGGATACCTCTTCTTTAATTCATATTCTATAATATCAGAAAAATTCTTGCCCAGGGGGTACCCCTGCGCAGCAGAGCCACCAAAAACAGCTATCTTAAAGAAATCTTCCTTGGCATCTAATATCTCTGGAGAATGTTTATCGTAGGGGATAGCTTTAAATTTAGGGCTTCCTGTTAGATAATAAAGACCGCTAAAAGAGAGCTCAAGAAAGATAAACAAGGCAATTGACGCAAATATCAGAAAGATAGGATAATAGCAATAACGCTTTATATTATTCAGACCCATATCTTTGCTTATCCTGCAAAATATAACACACAACTCTTATCGAGTTTTGTAACATCCGCAAGGTATAACCTAAAATGAATCCCGCACGTTCATTTGACAGCCGAAGGTGCGGATGTAGACTTTGGGGCCAGAATTTTTGTCCCTCGGCTCCGCTCGCCTCGGTGCCGAGCGCCAAGACAGCAAGCACCTCGGCGCGAGGCGGGACTCCCTTTGGTCGTAAGTCTTTGTTTTGTTTGGCATTGCAGTTTTTGCCTTTGTTTTAAAAATAGTAAATTAAGGGGGGAAAGATTTTAAAAGCTGTTTGATTTTAGAATCAACAAAGGCTCATCAAGTTTTATTGTTAATTCTGCTCCTTGAGGAAGCTTAACTTCTCTCATGTTTGACAACATTACCGCTCCTGTGCCAGCGCCAGCCCCAATAATAAGTCCTTTTTGTGCGCCATCTTTTCCTAAAGTTCCTTTTCCTACTAACGCACCTACTGCGCCACTGCCTACAATTACAGCAGCATCTTTGAGTTCTTTTCCTTGAACCTTAACAACCTTATTGCCCTCATTGGTATCGAGACTCGCTACTAATGGAATCTTTTTACCATCTGGTAAAACAATTTGGTCAAATAGCAAAAACAAGTTTGACCGGTCTCCGAGCTTTTCAAATTTGGTAGCACGTTTAACTAGACCACGAATTTGTGTAGTCTTTGGCAATATAACTTTATCCTTAAACTTTAAAGGATTTTTTAGTTGTGTTATGAAGGTATCGCCTCTCTGATTTGCATTGGAACTAAGAGGAATTTGTAAAATTACAGATAAGTTTGTGCCTTTTTGTATTTCATAACCTGCAGATGTCTCCTTTACTGGTTCCATAAGCATCTCACATCCGAGCAAAGAAACCGCTAAAATAAATATTCCGCCTCCCAATAAATACTTCATTTCTTCTCCTCCTTCTTATCCCTCCTTACTACCTTTCTTACTAATTCAGAATGCGGAATAATCATTTCACCTTCTTTACTTTTGACTTTTGTGGTTATAAAATCTATTGATTCTACTTGACCAGATATTGAATCAAACGCTATTGTATCGCCTTTTGTATAGATTCTCCTCAGTGCTCCACCTGCCAATACGCTTGCAATTATATCCCTACCTCCAACAACCAAAATCAAAGAAATAATCAAAGGTATTATTCCAAAAATAACTACTCCATACTGAGCAATAAGAGTTGTTGCTACACCTAAGTATTCTAATGCTAACAGTATAGCTAAACCGATGATTACATATCTGGCCAATTTGCTTATCATACTATAAAAGGGTATATTCGCAAGACGAGCTGAAGTTTGAATAAATTTGCCGATAAACTGACTTAGGAATATACCGAGCCAAAGAAGGACTAGAGCAACAACGAGCTTTGGAATATAAAAAAGAGTCTGTTGTAAAAATTGAGAGGCTACTTTAAGCTCTAAGGTATTAAATACAATTGCCAAAGCGCTAAAAATAATAATCCAATAAAAAAATAAACCAACCATAGAAGAAGGCTTTTTCTGGATACCTCCCCTTTCCAAAAAATGAGTTAAGCTTGTTTTCTCTAATAAAACATCCAATCCCAGGGCTTTTAAGATTTTTGAGACAATTTTCTTAAGTAAAAGAGCACATATCCAACCGATTAACAAAATAATTATAGAAAGGACCATCTTGGGTGCGAACTGTATGGCAAATTGATGTATATCTTTAAGAGCTTTAACAACTAAATTCTCAAAAATTTCGGCGAAATTAGACATAATAATTCCCTCCTTATTTAATCATCGCTTTTTAAGAAATCTTTAAATTTTTTTAAAGGCTTTTTGATGATATCTTTGCCTTTATCTAATATCTTTTCAATTTTCTCTTCTGACTTCTCTGCTATCTCATCTGTAACTCTGTCTACTTCCTTTAGAATACCCTCTCCTCTTTTAAGCTCTACCATCACAAAATCAGTCGAGCTGGCAATGCCCGTCTGGAGATTAAGATCATTTTTTAACTGCATAATTACTGCAACAGGCGTAGAAGCAGCTGGCTCCCTGACTTTTAGAATAAAAAAGACAGTGAGTATTTGTAATACAGATGAAATAAGAAATATAAGGTGCAGATTCGATACGTTGTAAGTCAAAACTGTGAGATTAAATCCTTCAAATATTTTTGATAGGCTGCCTCCGACAATTGGTGCTATTGCTCCCACAAAACCTACAATAGCAGCAAATAAAGCCAAATACACCGAGCGGCCTTCTTTAGGAGACAGTTTTATCAAGATGTTAAACTGAGAAAGTGAAGCTCCTGCCATGAAAGCACCAGAAAGAATATGTGCAATTAAGACGGGTAAAAAATATTTACCAGGTAAAGCTAGAATCCAAAAAAACGGAATAATAATGAGGATCCATCCAGAGACAATAATTACTGGTTTATTGCCCAATTTATCCGAAATCGGTCCCCATATTTTCATCATAAAAAGAGTAGCAAAAGTGGCGAAGGCCCCAAAGATAGTTATGGTAGAGAAATCTATCTTCAAGTTTTCGATCATAAACACTCCGTAAAACGGAGCGGCGATCTGAATAGCAAACATCCAGGCTGAAACGAAAAGAATTAGTGTTAGGAAATTTTTATCTTTTAAAGGTTGGAGGAATACTGAGAAATTAAATCTTGTCTCTTTTCCCTTTTTTACACTTTCAACTTCCGGGATACGTGATAAAAACCAGGTAGCTGCAAGGCCAGCTATTAATCCTAATGCAAAAAGTATAATAAAACCAAGCGGATTACTTTCTGAAAAACGGCTTTCCCACATGGTGATAAGTTTACCGCCCAATAGAATTGCTATCATACCGCAGGCAGAGGCAATCATATTACGCTTACCGAAATAGGTTCCTCGAATATCTTCGGGTACCAAATCGCTCATCCATGCAAGCCAAGCCACCCCTGATAATGAGCCGAATAGGCTCGAAAGAGCAATCACTATAACTAAGACCCAAACCCGCAAATCCTGCAATGTAGAAAATATTGCCAGTGGAAGCATTATAATCAAGACCCAAAGCACGCGGCTTGCAACAACACAAAGAAAACAAAGTATCTTTTTCTTGCCAGTCCTCTCGATAATGTATGAGCCGAAGATCTGTATAAGATTTGCAAACATAGGAAGCGCAGCTAATACGCCAATCTGTGCAGAACTAGCATTTAAAATCTTTAAAGCAAAGCCCATTAGAAAAATTCCGCCAGCCAATGAACCCATGACTGCGGAAAGTGCTCCATCGATAATTGAAAAATTAAGTGCTCTATCTTGTAGTTTTTTATCAATCATTATTTAGGAATTACGCATAATTCCTTTCTAATATTCTCTAATTTACCAAAACATATAAGGGTGTCACCTAACATAATTTTGGTTTCCGCTGCAGGATTAGGGATTATCTCCTCTTTCCTTTCTACTGCTAAGACTGTTATATCATGGCTTCTTAGGTCGGATTCAAATAAGGCTTTTTCTAGTATGGGGCTGTCTTTGCAGACCTCGATACTAGATACACCATAACCGCCTGTGGTAACTAGTAGCTCCTCAAAAGTCACCGGTTTAATAATTTCCTTCTTTACAATCTTTGCCCTTAATACATCTGTCAGTTTTTTGGTAATGTTTGCGTGGGTAAAAAACCTGTAAATTGCATATACAGAGACTACAATAATTATCAAATTTATCCACGGCAATAAATTTGACGGAAAAACTAAATGCACAAATGGAATGGTAAACTTTGGCATAATAGTAGACGGCCTTAACGAATTAGCAAATGTCGCAATAACCGTGATCAGGCCTGCATTTCCTAATACCATAAGGACCGAAGCAATACGCCGCCTTTGAGGATCCCCCGTGATTAATTCTGCCTCTTTTGTAGTAAAACCTGTGCCGGAGAAGCAAGATAGGGCCTGAAATTTTGCCAAAGACCATTCAAGACCAGTCAATTGAAACGCGATAGCACCGATCCTGACCACTATCAATGAGACCATAATTGCAAAAAGAAACAATAGTAGATTCATAAAAATCCTCCTTTATCCCCAATATTTTTATTGTCTTTTTATTAAAGAGGTAAACCAGCCGATAAGAATACCGATAAAAAGGGTTGAAAAAATAATAATCGCTCTGCTTGTCTGAAAAGACCAAAAAAGGAATTTAATCTTAACCACTTCATAATTCTGTGTAGTGAAAATAACTAAAAAAAGCAATAATACTAAAACTAAAATCCATTTCCAATTCATTTACACGCCTCCCCGCACTATGTCTTAAAACCACCGTTTCCTTTTAAAATAAATCACCATCGTCAATACGATACTAAGCATTACTCCCCATGCAAATATATAGCCGAATTTCCAGTTTAGTTCAGGCATGTTTAAAAAAGATACATTGGGATTGAAATTCATTCCATATATCCCTGCAATAAAGGTAATGGGAATAAATATTGTCGCAATTATAGTAAGCACTTTCATCACTTCGTTCATTCTATTACTTACACTTGAAAGATAGATGTCAAGTATTCCCGACACCATGTCCCTGAACGTTTCGATAGTATCGATTACCTGAATGGTATGATCGTATACATCGCGCAAAAAGATATGAGTAGTCTTTTTGATTAATTTCGATTCTCCGCGTTCCAGGCCACTAATAACTTCTCTCAAAGGCCAAACTGACTTACGCAGGAAAATAGTATCTCTTTTTAAAATGTGTATTATTTGCAAGGTTTGGGGAATGGGATTTTTCACTAATTCTTCTTCTATGCCTTCTATCTTTTCTCCGAGTCTTTCAAGAATTAGAAAGTAATTATCTACAATAGCATCGATTAATGAATATGCAAGATAATCGGCTCCCATTTTTCTTATTCGACCTTTGGCATTTTTAATCCGTTCTCTAATTGGATTAAAAACATCTCCTTCTTTTTCCTGAAAGGATATTACGAAATTATTACCAAAAAGTAGGCTAACCTGCTCTGCTTTTATTTCTTTATCTTTTTCATCAAAATAAAGCATTTTCAAAACAATAAAGATATGGTCTTCAAAATCTTCATATTTTGGACGCTGCCCGGTATTGAGTATGTCTTCCAAAACAAGGGGGTGTATGTTAAACTTTTTACCAATTTTTTCGATAATTTCAATATTATGAAGACCGTCAACGTTTACCCATGTAACTGTTGGCGTATCTTTAAAAGGGAAACAATCCTCTGCTGTCTTTGCCATCTTTTCTTGAAACTGGCTTTCATCATAGTCAATAATTGTAATTCTCACTTTCTCATCTCTTTTTTCCCCCACATGAACAAGGGCCCCTGGAGCAAAACCAGCTGTCTTTGACATTTTCTTAATAAGTTTCGACATATTTAACTACCTCCGAAAAGTTATAATTTATTAAACTCTAAAATATAAGGTTATTACCTTCTTTTCATTTTTGTTGTATTTTTCATCCACTCATCAATCTCTTCTTTCTTAAAACGCCAAAGATTAACTATCTTAGATGCAGGCATTTCGCCTTTTTGAGCAAGGCGATAAATGGAATCCTTACTGACTTTTAGATATTGCGCTACTTCTTCTAATGTCATCCACGTGTCCATATCAATAACCTCTTTTCATAATACAAATATTGCCTAATACTGCCTAATTCTGCATAGCTTAGCATATTGCCTACCCAGTATCAAGGAAATTTTTCCTCTAAGGGGAATCAGGCACACAAAGGGCGCTGCGGAAACACCGAAGGGGCTGAAGCCGCCCGAGTGTGACTGCTGGGTGGGTGGGGATTTGCCAACCACCTCTGCCACCATGAAAGATTCGGCTTCCCGCCTGCAGCCTGAGAAAGCTGCAGGCGGGGCGGGACCTTATAATTCATTTGATCTGAAAGAACGAAGAAAGAACATTGTAAAACCTAAATATAAGGTCATCCGAAAATCCGGATAAAGAATTTCATAAATACCTTCCGCTTAATACTTTTCGCGCCTTTTCTCGTTAATTAGAATAGCTGAGATACTTTAACAAACTTTTCGTAAAAACTTTAGCACCGGATTTGTTTGTATGTTGTATATCATAAAAATGTATTTCTTCCAAGCCGGAGTCTATTTCATCGTAAAAATCAATAAAACTTATGTTTGGATATTTTAATGTTTCCTTTCGCATATTTTCTGAATATTCTTTTTCTGCCTGATCAATAAAACTTCCCTGCACATTCTGCTTAAAGGATGGGCTAGCGGGAGGCTTAATAATAATTATTTTACATCCTAGCTTATCTAGTTGCGCTAAAGTCCTTTTAAAAATTTTCCATCTTACGCCGGTAAGATTAATATTTTTGTACCATGGATGATTCGTGGTGCCATCAGGATTAAGAGCGATTGCTGGTCCAGAATCATCCTTACCCTCAGTTGGAAAAAAGCCCTTAGAATCGATCTTATAATCTCTTGAGTAAAGGAGGGCGCGTCCCGATTGCGGCGCTTGTACATCAAATAGCTTCTGATAAAGAAAGCCGCTAAATAGCTTCAGCAACATTTCTTTATATATGGGGATAATATCAAGAGTCTTCCATTTGAAGATTTTTATCTTTTCAAGTAACGAAAGATTAACCATGGTCGCCTTTGACTTACCTATAGTATCGATTGCACCGTCATTTACCTGAAAAATAGTCGCGGTTATAAAAAGAGTAGTATTACGGTTAATAAGAAACGGATATTTTTTAAATAAATTATTCGTGGCGACTATACCACAACCTGGTCCCGCGATATTCATTGTATTTAGCCCTGTTTCTCGCTCTATTATTTCCGGTATAATTCCCCGTTCTGCCGCTGAGTCTCCAGCAATAATCAAATCAAAGGGCTGATGATCTTTTATCAAGGCAGGCAACTTGTATTCGATATTGTCGTTAAAAATTTCATCTTTGTAGATCTTATCACACAAGGTAATAAGCAAACTTACGGGTAACAAAATAATGAGAAGAATAAAAAAACTTTTAACAATGAATAGACGCAAGAAAATCTCCTTTAAAATTGAAAATAAATAAATTCAACTCCTTGCCGAATACCAAAAAATATTAGCAACATCCACACCGCATAATAAAATAATGCCCTTATTAAGATACTGCTCTTGGGAATTGCTAGTAAATCTTTTCTGATGTATTGAAATGACTGGACCGCTAAAAGAATCCATGAAAAAAATACTATTTTTATTGCCATATAAGGCAATCCCATCTCCATAATAGGCCGAAAACTATATATAATACCATGCAGCATCGAAAAAACTTGACCTAAAGAGCTTGCTCTAAATATAAGCCAGCCAAAACAGGTTAACTGAAAGAAAAATAATACCCGAACTGCAAACCAGGTTTTTTTCAATAACATATTTTTAGGCTCTGGTATAGCTGCTAAAATTGGCCTGATCAGCCTGTAGATAATAAGGAGAAAACCGTGATATAAACCCCAAAAAATAAACGTCCAGGAAGCACCATGCCACAATCCACCTAAAAACATTGTTATTGCAAGATTTCTATATGTATTAAAAGGACCTCTTCTATTTCCTCCTAGTGGTATGTATAAATAGTCCCTGAGCCAACTCGAGAGGCTTATGTGCCACCTACGCCAAAACTCCCTTGGATTGCTAGCAAAATAAGGAAGTTTGAAATTTACCATTATATCAAAACCCATGCATTTCCCCAATCCCCTGGCAATATTAGAATATCCGGCAAAATCCCCGAATATCTGAAAAGCAAACGCGTAGAGCACTAAAAGAACTCTCGTGCCATTGTAAGGTGGTCCAGAAGCAAAAACAGGATCCACAATCCTTGCTAAATTATCTGCAACAAATACCTTCAAAAATAGTCCCCACAATATTAAGTAGCACCCCGTATAAAACTTCTCCAGGCTTAATTTTCTTGGCGAAAGGATTTGCGGCAGAAGATGTTTTGCTCTTTCTATAGGACCTGCCACTAATTGCGGGAAAAAAGCAACAAAAAGAGCAAAATCAAAAAATTTCTTTGTTGGCTTTATCTTTCTATAATAAATATCAATTGTGTAACTCATGGTTTGAAAAGTATAGAAAGATATACCGACAGGAAGAATAATATGTAAAAAGCGCGGATGAACCGAAAAACCAAATACTTTTAGCAACTCTTGCAGATTGACGGCGAAAAAGTTAAAATATTTGAAAAATCCTAATATAAGAAGATTACCGAAAACACTGAGGAATAAGAATAATCTTCTTCTCTTTGCATCCCGAGCTTCATCGATAATAATTCCGCAGAAATAATCAAGGATTGTTGAGATCCATATCAAAGAAAGGAAACGCCAGTCCCATGAACCATAGAATGCGTAACTTGCTATAAGCAGCATCCTATTCTGCCACTTATGGTTGGCTACAAGATACAGGCTGTAAACTATTATAAAAAAAGCTGCGAATTGTAACGTATTAAATAACATTACTTTTGTCTATTATTTCCCCGCTTCCGCTAAAACTTTATCCAATCTTTTCCCATTTACCAAAAACTCCTTTTGCTTTCTTACTAAAGTCTTTATTCTTTTCTCCATGATAAAAGCAGATTTGAACTGGCGATATTCCTTGCACCAGACCAGCTTCACGGGTCGCCTGTCTCTTGTATACTTCGCCCCCTTACCACTATTATGTTTCTCAACCCTTCTTTCCAAACTGTTGGTATACCCAGTATAATATGTTCCATTTTTACATTTAACAATATATACCCAATAATGCGCCCTACGCTTCATCCGTCACAAATCAAGCAAAAGAACCCTATTGATCACTTCTGATCCACACAGTATAAGAGCCTATCTTTTTACTTTTGAAATGATGCTCCTGGAAATATGCGCAAAGTAACTCAGAGCTAAATATGTCTTTATATTGCTTCAGAGAATTAGAGGCTAATCCGTATACCACACAAGCAGGATCCTTATCCTCTAATACATCGATAAACGTCTGCGCTGTGTCTAACATCGCTAAACTCATGGCAAAACCTGATTCTGTAGCGCCTAAATAATAGACGATTTCATAAGGAGCGATAACCCTGTCTTGCCCACCCAGCCTTGCCTTCAGAAAATCTATTACCTCCTGCGTACCCTGCTTGCCATAGGCATAGACCACATTATATTTAGCTTTATATTGTATAATGTTTAACGACAGAGAGCTTGCGATAAACATGATCAAAAAAGAAAATACTACAGAATGAATGAGCTTAAATTTCATTTTCTTTCTCAGGAATATAACTATACCTAAGCTGGGGATCAATAATAAAGAAATCTTTAATAGCATTTTAAGTGTCTC
The DNA here is from genome assembly GCA_042577285.1 of Candidatus Omnitrophota bacterium. Lineage (GTDB taxonomy): Bacteria > Omnitrophota > Gorgyraeia > Gygaellales > Profunditerraquicolaceae > JBHPDM01. The sequence continues at coordinate 11,038 of JBHPDM010000012.1, read as the reverse complement.
TTGTTGTCTTACTGAAGCAGAAAAATTACCGCTGATAATTCTCTCCTTGATGCCATAATTTGTCAAATAGAGTAAGTCTCCGACAAAAAGAATATTATAAATCAACAGCAGTCCGGTAACTGTTATAAGGATTTTTAAGTTACCTGTTATTTGATCTTTTAGCTTTACTGCAATGTTGGCGATCAGGATACTGATCATTGAAACAACCGGAAATAGGTATTTCGGGAAAGAGTGGGTTAACGGTGCAATGATCAAATAACAGAAAAAAATGGCCGCGCTGACCACAATCAGCAATCCGCTGCCGCTGCCTAACCCCTTATTCCGCAAAATTTCATGCCGGCTATCGACAACTGACCAGACCCATAATAATAAAAAGAACGGCGAAAACCATAAAACAACGCGCAGAATATCATATATCGACTTCAGGCAGGAAGAAGCTAACTTCGTAGACCCGATAGAGTAAGTAAGATATACGCCAAGCATTTTAAATATAACATACCAGGGAAGATCGAGCCAGGCGCAATACAAAAGATAGAATATGAAAAAAATAATAAATCCTGAGATAAAAACTACGGCTAGATGAAGACCTTTGCTGAGTTGCTTATTGAGCAGTAAATAAACAAGCATAACAACTGCGAGTATAAAAGGAGTAGTGAGTTTCGCACTTAACAATATGCCAAAAACGAAAGATAACTTTAGCATATTCTTGGCGTTTAGCTGCTCCGTACTTCTTAAAAACAAAAGAACAAAAGCTAGAATTAAAACAGTCAATACCGTACTGTCGATATCTAAATGAAGTGAGCCTTTAATCACAAAAGGATTGATTGAATAAATCAAGCAGGCTATCAACGGTACAAAATGATTCTTTTTATCTTTAGAGATCTGGCGGCTAATTAAATAGACTAAAATAACAGAGAATATCCCGCAGACCAAACTAAATAACCTAAGGAAGATAATTTTTGTCCCAAACAGTACCCTGATCAGACTTAAACTGATTAGATATAAAGGGGGGTGATACAATGAGGCACGTTGTACGTAAGAAAAATTCGGCCATTGGCGGCTGCCGAAAATCTCATCGGCAGCTACAAGGACCAGGGTTGAGTCATCGGACAGAGATTCCTTCAGGCCGGGAAACGCAAAAAATATATATATGATTATCGGCAGGATAATTAAATAATGGTGTGATTTCTTGGGCATCATTTTATTCGTAAATACCCGCTTGGCTCCGAGTCAAGATCAACATATTTATCTATATTAAGGATTAGTCGTCGTCCTTTGCCTGATTAAATATTTTTTTGTATAAATTTTTTGCTAAAATAGCGACTGATGAACGCCGCATAATCAAAATAAGATATCTTAAGAGCGTATCTAATACTTTCATTTTGCTGTGCCCCTTGGTCCTGGCTATAAAAACTATGGGTATTTCATACATAGAAAAACCTGCTTTCTGGGCCATAATCAGATAATCGACATAAAAATCAAAATTCTTAGCCTTGATCTTGTCTCTCAATGCAACAACAACCCTCTTCCTTTGAAGCCGATAGCCTGAAGACTTATCCTTTATTTTTAATCTAGTCAAGTATGAAAGTGCGATGTTGACTTCCTTGCTTAATATATAACGCCATCTATAGACGCCCTTCATCACGCCACCCGGGATATACCTTGAACCGATAATAATATCGGAGCCTTCGGTGCTAAGCGCTTCGAAAAACTTAGGTAGATCTTCTGGGCGATGGTTGAGATCAGCATCCATTGTCAGGACATGCGTTACATCTTCTGAAATTTGGTGAAATCCGATCTTAAAAGCTAAGCCCACCCCCAACGGCTCTTCATAATAAAAGATCTTTATCTGACTCTGAGTCTTCTGCTTGAAATCCTGCAGCAACTCCTGCGAGCCATCCCTACCCTGGACGATCAGGATTATTTCGTATTCGACTTTTAAAGTCGAAAGGACGCCGATTAAGCGCTGGATCAGCTCGATGATATTTTCGGCTTCATCGTAGAGGGCGATAACAGCAGATATTTTCATCTCAATACTTCTCTTAGCAAGATCTATACTGCATTTTTAGCAAGGTTAAAAACCCGCCGAGATGATTCCTGATCTCAGGTAGAGACCTTAAACGCATCAACCTTGAAATAATATAGCTGATCCGCAGGTGATATTCACGATAGACGCGCTTATATTGATCAAATAATTCTATTTGCGAGAAATGATCCGTCCTATATACGGGAAGGCTATGAAATACATACTTACTCCAGTCCCTCTCGATGATGTACCCCTTAGCATTTAATTGCTCAAAAAGTTCGGTACCGGGAAGAGGAATCAATAGATGAATATCAGCTATGTCGGCTCTGATTTCTTTTAAGAAACGTAAAGTCTGGTCTATCTCTTTGCGGCCCTCATTGGGGAAACCGATGATAATAAAGGCTACTGTCTCGATGCCGATCCTGTGGCAAATATCGAATACCTGCTTAATCTTTTCGAGCTTCTGGCCCTTCTTCACAGAATCTAAGGTCTCTTGATTGCCGGATTCTACTCCGAAGGACAAAGAATAACAGCCTGCCCTCTTCATCATTAGTAGTAATTCTTCATCCAGAGTATTAACCTGTACACCGTTTGGCGTAGCCCATCTCAGCTTCCAGGACCTATCAATGATTCCACGGCAAATCCCTTCAATGTGTTTACGGTCCAGAGTAAAAGTATCGTCGACAAAATGTATCTCATTAACATCAAACTTTTCCATTAGCCTGCTTATTTCCTCTAAAACATTGCCCGCGCTTCTCATCCGGTACGTATTTGCGAAAACTCCACGGCTGCAGAAAGTACACTTTCGTGGACAACCGCGGCTCGTAAGTACTGAAGCAAAACTATTTGAACGCGCAAGCGGGTGCCGGTAGGACTTTAGATCAACCAGATGCCAGGCTGGAAAAGGAAGGCTATCTAAGTCTTCCAGCACCTTTCTTTCTCCTGCGAAAATAGCACTGCCCTCTTTCTTGTAATAAATCCCTTTGACCTCCCCAATCCTGCCGGGATGCTTCGACAAAAAATCTACGACCTCACAGATACTGACTTCACCCTCCCCGCTTATAACGATATCGACCGCCTGATGATTGATCGTTTCCATAGGTAAAGCTGTCGGGTGCGACCCTCCTAACAAAGTATAAATATCTTGATTTATTTCCTTAACAATTTTACATAAAACCAATGCCCTGTTAATCATCGCGGTTACAGCAGTGATACCCACAAAGGAAGGTTTTTCTTTCTCTATGATCGCTTTTATATCGGGCACCGCTGATCCCGAAATCTGCATATCGATCACTTTAACTGCATGGCCTTCCCTCTCCAGGGCTGCGGCCAAATAAAGTAATCCCATCGGCATAGCCATCCATGCAGACCCTCTGATCATCGATAAAGAGTCCGAATAAGAAGGATTTATTAATATTATCTTCTCTGCCAAGCTAAAGGTCTCCTATGGTAAAGAATCGGCGGCTATCGGGAGGGGCTTTTTCGGTTAAAACTTTCTTTGAAAGATGAATCAGATAGATCGAAGCGCCGATTATAGCCGCTAAACCAAAAAATAACACAAACTTCTCTATTGCGGGGTGCTTGGCAACATCTTCTACATAAGCGTATCGGGCAATATAGCCTAAATAAACGTACATCAGTGAAGTCGGCATCCTTCCGATAGCGGAAGCGACCACAAAATCCTTGAATTTCATCTTTGTTATTCCGCAAATATAATTAAGCAGCATGCTGTTGACTACTGGGACATTCCTTAAGATCATCAGCATCTTCCATCCGTCCTTTTCGATGATCTGATCGATCGCCTTTAACTTATCGTTTCGCTCGATCTTCCTGGTAATGCTCTCACGCAGGAGGTAGCGCGCCAAAAGAAACTTACTCGCAGAGGAGACCGTTGAGCCGATCACTACAACTACAAGTCCCCCTGCCTAAATTATGTTCTTTGATCCGTTTTTATAAATTGTTTGTGTATCCGGTGTAATATGTCCCATTTTTACATTCAACCATATATACGCAAAAATGTGCCCTACTTTCATCATTATTATGTTAAAAGTTTTTTTACGATATACTTTTGACCTGATGGTATTATAAATTTTTTATCGTTGAAGCGTCACTCCAGTTATAATTAGTTTCAAGAAGCAGGATCGTCTGTATTAATGCCATATGCGAGTACCCCTGCGGAAAATTGCCCGTTAATCTGCCTGAATTTATTTCAATATCCTCTGCAAGCAGATTAAATCTGTTCAGGCAGCGCAAAATGTTTGAGAGCATCTCTCTGCTCTTATCTTCTTCTCCGGTCAGATAAAGCGCATTTATCATCCAGAATGTGCAAACGATAAAAGCATTTTCCGGCCGGCCGAATCCGTCATCGCATAGATAACGGAAAGTAAAACCTTCTTTTGTCAATTCTTCATGTGTCCTACGCACAGTGTTTATCATCATCGGATCATCCCGGCTGAGAAATCCGTAATGAAGCATCAAAAGATTTGCTGCATCCAGCTCTGAAGAACCGTAATACATCACGAAAGACTTCCGCTTTTCATTCCAGCCGTTCTTAAGGATATCCTCCCTTATTTGCGAAGCTACTTTCTTCCACCTCTCCTCATTAGCTGGTTTTTTTATAAAAGTGGCTATTTTAGCGGCCCTGTCCATTGCAACCCAGCTCATTAGCTTGGAGTGGACATAGTGCTCGGGGTTACCCCTGCGCTCCCATATCCCGTTATCCGGCTCCCTCCATTTCTTGATCACATTATTGGCAAGGTCTCTGACTACCGTCCATATCTCCTCGTCGATCACTGCGCTGCCCCTGCGGCTGACGATAAGGAATGTGTATATCGCCTCTATGAGATGGCCATAAATGTCATTCTGTATCTGCTTATAGGCATTGTTGCCGATGCGTACCGGCTTAGAGCCCTGGTAACCTGCAAGATGGCCCAATATCTTTTCTTCCAACAATCTCTCACCGTTTATCCCGTACATGACAGAGATGTTTTCGTGTTTCAGTAATCTCCTGTTCAAGACAAAATTCATATAACGGCTTGCCGAACGCAAATGATTCATCCTGGTGTAAAGATCCACGATCATTGAGGCATCGCGGATCCAGCAGTACCTGTAGTCCCAATTACGCTCTCTTCCTATGATCTCCGGCAGGGATGCCGTTGGCGCGGCGATAACAGATCCTGAGCGCTGATATGTCAGCAGCTTTAGGGTTATAGCAGAGCGGATAAGCAGGTCTTTGTATCTGGAGGGGGCTCTTGTCCGGTATGCCCAGTCTAACCAGTATGTCTTCGTCTTTTCGTATTCGATGTATATTTTATCTGTATCGATGTCCTGTAATTTTTCATGGTAAGAAAAAAGGAGAAAGGAAGTACCCTTTAGTTCGATAGGCTCGCCCCTGACTATTTTATTGACATCCAGATTACTGTATAAATAAAAACTTACATATTCCCCTGTCTTTGAGACGATCTTTAGAAGGTTTTGCTCAAATAAAAATTCCCCTTCGCTTGACGCATAGTTCGGCTTTGGTTTTAATTCGATTATTATCTTAGGGTTGCCAGAAATAAGAAGTATATCCCGATGCACTTCAGGAGGACAATAATATTCCTCCCGCGAAGTAAGAAAGCGAGGCATATAATCCCTTACTTCAAAAACCCCCTCTTTAGTCGTAAATACCGTCCTCAGTATCGGGGTATGGACCACATAATTCTGCTCTATCTTTATTATTTTCTCAGCGGATATCTTAAAATGCCCCCCGATACCCGTATCCAGCATCTTTGCAAAAACCGAAGGCGAATCAAAAAAGGGAAGGCAAAGCCAATCAATGCTGCACTCCGATGAAATCAATGCTGCGCTGGTGCAGTTTCCTATAACCGCGTAATCATAATTTTTCATCTTGGTTTTATGCTCCTTAAAATACTAGCCTGCCTTAAGATAGACCACCTCGTCCTTAGCGGGGATCTTTGGCTTTAGGTTAAGCTCGCGGCGCAGGTTCGCCCTTAGCTGTTCTGCCTGCTCCGGCTCACCGTGTACGATAAAGACCTGCCTGAGCCCTTGCCGGAAACTACGGCAGTAATCTACAAGGCCGTTCTTATCCGCATGAGAGCTGAAAGCGTTGATCACCACTACTTCGGCGTTTAGATCATAAGGCCGGCCGAAGATGCGTACCTGCCTGTTTTTCTCCACTATCCTTCTTCCCAGGGTATGCTTGGCCATAAAGCCGATGACGATGATAGCATTCTTCGGGTTTTCGATATTATTCTTAAGATGGTGCAGGATACGCCCGTTCTCGCACATCCCGGAGGCGGAGATTATTATTGCCGGCCTCGCGGAATCATTAAGCCTTTTTGATTCATCGGGATTCTTTATGTAGGTTATATTATCGTAACCCAGGGGGTCGGTATGGTTAAGAAAGGCCGCCTGGGTGATATCGTCGAAATAATGGGCGTTATTCCGGAACACCTCGGTGAGGTTGACGGCCAGGGGCCCGTCAACATAAATGGGAATCCTTTTAATCTTCTTTCTTTTTATCAGCTCGCTGATGAAAAAAACGATCAGCTGGGTCCTCTCCAGGGCAAAAGAGGGGATGATCACTTTACCCCCGCGCCTCTGCGTACGGTTGATCGCATCGGCAAGCTCCTTCTCAGCTTCTTTGATATCCGAATGCGCCCTTGAGCCGTATGTGCTCTCAATAATAAGATAATCGACATCCTCAGGGTTCTCGGGATCCCTTAATAAAGGCATGCCGAACCTTCCTAGATCGACCGCGTAGGCGATCCTTAAGTTGCCCTTTGCGGTCTTTATATCCAGCGCAGGGACCGTTGAGCCGAGGATATGGCCCGCTTCATAAAATGTAAGGAGTATATCCTTGGCTATCTTAAACGGCTTGTGGTAATCTACCGGCCTGAAATATTTGAGGGATTTTTCCGCCTCAATTTTTGTATAAAGCGGTGAGCGCGGGGGGAGCCCTTTACGGCGGTTGATCTTATTTACGTATTTGACATCCTCTTCCTGGATATACCCCGAATCAGGAAGCATGTAATGGCAGAAATCCCGTGTTGTAGGGGTAGAGTAGATATTCGCCCGGAAGCCCTTCTTTATCAGCAAAGGGATATTCCCGCTATGGTCTATATGGGCATGCGAGAGGACGCAGGCATCAATTTTCTGGGGCACAAAAGAAAAATTCGAGTTCACCTCATAATATTCATCGCGCCGCCCCTGGAAAAGACCGCAATCCAGGATTATATCGGAGCGGTCCGTAGAGACCAGGTGCGTTGAGCCGGTCACTGTCCTGGCTGCTCCGCAGAATTTAATTGCCACAGTCAACTTCTATCTCCTTAGTCTCTTAGCTGATCGCGATCTGAAGATACCTATTCAGCGCTCGCCTGCGCGACTACCGAAGGAGCCCTTCTGGCCAAAACTTTTCTGGAAAGATGGATTAGATAAACAGTGGCAGCGGTTACAGCCGCTAATCCTATCAAAAGCGCGGCTTTCTCTACTACCGGATGCTTCATGCCATGCGCGGATAACTCTGTTATATAAGCATACCTTGCAACATATCCCAGATAAACACAAACCGCTGATAAAGGCAATCTTCCGATTACCGATGCTACCGTGAAATCCATGAACTTCATCCTGGTTATCCCACAGATATAATTAAGCAGCATGCTGTTGACTACTGGGACATTCCTTAAGATCATCAGCATCTTCCATCCGTCCTTTTCGATGATCTGATCGATCGCCTTTAACTTATCGTTTCGCTCGATCTTCCTGGTAATGCTCTCACGCAGCAGGTAGCGCGCCAGAAAAAACTTGATCGACGAAGAGACTGCCGAGCCGACAGTCACGATCATCATCCCCCAAAATATCCCGAATAATGTACCGGTAATAATATTCAGGATGACGGCCGGGATCACGACACCCGATATCAGGATATATATCAGGGTAAAAAACACCGGGGCCCAGAAACCAAGCCGCTCAACATACTGTAAGACTTGCGGGATGACCTCGCTTCCGCGCAAATACTTTCCGCTGATAAAAATTATGCCGACGATCAAAAGAAATACTAGGGATTTGACTATTGCCTTTTTTTTAGAATTCTGCATCCAATCCGCCTGATTCCGTATAGACGTCGAAGCCTTTTTTATGCTTGGACTCTGCATATTGCCTCTGTTTCCTCTGCAGATAGGCTTTGGCCAGTTCATAATCGCTTGCCTTGTCGACATCAACGCCCATCTCAGCATAGGGAGAAACGAAGACCTTAACCTTTGTCGATAATCTACTTGATAATTCGCTCTCGATCCCCGGAATATCTTTATCCTCGCAACCGATGTACTGGAGGATCTTCCCTGGCTCTTTGCGGTATTTACGTACTAAGCTTATCTCATTAAGTAGGCGCAACAATTTGGTAAAACTCTTTATGTAATAAATGACTGAGCCGGTATAGTGTTTTCCTGCCACGAGCATAAAACTACGGTTCTCCACCGGATGCCCGGCCCTGGAGATAGTCTCCTTTTGCACGTAATGCAGGGCGATCTCCGGATCGGATTCCGCTATATTCTTCAGCGTCGCGTCGATCACGCCGGTAGTCAAAAGAGCGGCATCGCAAAAAGAGACCACGTATCCGTTGTGATCACCGGCAAACCTGTATATCATTGCCTTGATATAGAGGGCGGCAAAAAAGAGGTTCTGCGCAAATGAGTTTCGTTCAGACAGATGCTTGCGCGCCAGGCGTATCGAGTCAAGCTGGTTGAGCCCCTTTGGGCCGATTACAACGATATTATCGATGAATTTAGAACCGTGGAAGGCCTCTATTACCCGGGCAAGCATCGGCTTCCCCATGATCGGCAGGAAGGATTTCTTATTAAACCCGTAATGCTGGCACCAGGCCTCCTCTTCCCCGCCGGCAAGGATGATAACGTTGTATTTCTTCATTATAGCCCTAGCATGCTCCATTGCCTTGCCTTTGACATTACGATAAAGGGGAGGTAGTGGTCCGGTCCGAAAAGCGTATGCAGAAAGCCGATACTCAAAGCCGTACCCGTCAAGATCACCATCTCCTTCGGCATGATTCTTCCCCTGTTTTTATTGGCCTGATTCTAATAAATCCGCCTTTTTCTGCAGCTCAATGATCTTCGTAGAAATAGATTTATTAAAAGCCCTTCTTTCTATGAAACCGACAGTCCTGCCTTCTTTTGTCAGGACAGGCAAATATTCAATGCCCTGCCTGTCGAATATCTCCTTGACAGAAAAGAGCGGCGCTTCCGGGTTCACCGAGGCATGGGCCGGCTCCATCACGTCAACCGCCAAAAGCAAATTATCCAGGCCGGTCTCCATAAGAGTGTTTTTGATATTGTCGACTGTGATTATGCCTAAAAGCTGCTTCCGGGCATCCACTACCGGATAATATAGATTATTGCTCTGGCTGAATGTCTTTATGATCTTATCAAGATGCATATCGTTGTATATAAACGGGGGGTTTTGGTCCATGATCTCTTTTACCTGCATCTCCTGGAGCAGGTCTTCTTCGGTGATATTCAGGCCTAATTCCTGCGCCTTTGTTACCGCGAACTTTGTAAAAGGAGGGCCGATGATCTGCAGTATAAAAGTAGTCGTAGTTATTACTACGACCAGGATATTTCCGAGCTCTCCTGGAAAGTACTGCGCTGCCAGTATGGAAAGGCCGATAGCTACTCCTGCCTGGCTAAAAAGGCTGAAAGGCAGATATTTCTGAACGCTCTTTGGCGCACCGCAGATGCGCGCCCCGAATAGCGAACCGGCAAACTTCCCGGCCATGGTGCCGAAAAGATAGATACCGATCAATATGAAGGTAGACGGCAGCATGTGGCGCAGGTTAAGCTTGGCGCCGATGAGCACAAAGAACAAAACATAGATCGGCGGAGTGAAAGCGCCGATCAATTTAAATACCTCTTTGCTCTTCTGGGTCATGTAATTGACTACGACGATCCCCGCGGTCATGGTCACAAGCAGTAATTCCACGTTCAAAGCTAAAGAGATCCCTACGGCGATCAGGATACCTCCCAGGGAAAAAGCCAGCAATCTCTCTTTTTCCGAATACCGCTTAAGTATGGCGCTCAGTAGAAAACCTATTGCAGCTCCTACAATAAGCGAGCCAGTTATTTCAAGGACCGGGTGAATAAGGTTCTTTAAAATCCCGTGATTGGCCTTGCCGATTAGGACCCCGGCAACGCTGGAAGCGATAGCAAAAAGCATCAGCGCCAGGCCATCGTCCAGGGCAACGATACCGGTTGCAGTTGTAGTCAGCGGCCCTTTAGTCCTATACTCCCTGAACACCTCGGTAGTGGTGGCAGGATCCGTAGCAGAGGCGATCGCCCCGAATAACAGCCCCAACGACCAGGCAAGCCGCCAATCAAAAAAGAAGCTGCCGATGAATCCGGTCAATACGCTGACGAGCAAAAACGGCGTGACTCCCTCGCATAAAAGAATGGCCATAAACTGCCTGCCGTATTTTTTAAAAATACTTTTATGCAGCTCTCCCCCGACCATAAAGCCGATCAGCCCCAGGGCAAAATAATTAAAGGGCTGCAGCATCTGGATCACCTGCTGGTCTACAACCCTCAGCCCCGACTCTCCGATAAAAACCCCTATGGCGATATATCCGACGACTTGCGGGATCTTCAGCTTCTGGAAGAGGCGCCCGCCGACGGTACCGCCGAAAAGCGCTAAGCCCAAAAGCAAAAGCACGTTAAGATGCGGGATATGTACCCTGGTTAAAAAAACCCCTACTTGCTCGGTCATTTTTCTAAGATGCTTTCGGTTATTTACCCTTTAATCCCTTTTTTAAACCCTGACCGCGCTGCTTTGCGTTTTCAATTCCTGTCTGCTTTGCCGCCTTTTCAACCTTTTCCTTTCTTTCTCTGACCTCTTCTCTGGCCCTTTGCTTAGCCCTTTCGGCTTTCTTCTCTGCTTTCTCCGCCTCTTTCTCTGCCAGGGCCTTTGCTTTCTCGGCCCCTTTCTCCGAAGGACCTGGCTAAAGAA
>JBHPDM010000011.1:0-40713 GCA_042577285.1 Candidatus Omnitrophota bacterium | reverse complement strand
GGGAAAGGCCTTATAAATGCGTCCTACAAATCTTCGGTGATCCCTAGATCCAACTCCCAGCGCTTCATGAAGCAATCGTTTCCCAATCCGCACTTAAAAGCATCCTGATCTTTATAGTTATAGATCGAGGCTTCTCCGGCATAACCGTGAGCGCCGGTGTAGACTTCTCCGTTGATGATGATCCCGCACCCCACACCGGAGAACATGTAAAGTACATTCTTGACCTCCGGATCAAGGTCGAGCCAGCGCTCGCCGAATGCTGCGGCAGTAGCGTCATTATCGATCAAAACCGGAAGATCAAATTCCTTCTCCAAAAGCCCCATCAACGGGACATCGACTGATGCGTAGGCATAATAATGATCCACCTTCTGCGGCCAGTGGATCGAACCGGTCTTTTTATTTACCAGGCCGGCGATCCCTACGCCGATGCCTTTGATCTGTGAAGCATGCTCCTTTGAGCGGCGCAGGATCTCCCGGGTGATCTCTAGCACGCACTCTGAGACCTCCTTGACCGATGCCCGGGGCCGCGCGACTTGAGTCTTGGTGACGATATTCCCTTTAAGATCGACGAGCAGGCCGACCATGTTCATCAGGTTCAGGCCTACGCCGATAATATATCCGCCGCCTGAGTTTATATCAAGAAGCAGCGGGCGCCGGCCGCCTTCTGAGACGTCAAACTCCTTTTCATAGACCAGATCGTGTTTGATGAAGTCGTCGATGTAGTTGGAGATGGTCACCACATTGACACCCATCTCCTTTGAGATCTCGGGTCTGCTGATCGGGCCTTTTCTGCGCAGAATTTCAAGGATGTTGATGTTGCGCTTTTCCTTCTCCGAGAAGTGCGTCTCTTGCAGATTTGTAGGACGCATTTATAAGGCCTTTCCCCGTGGCTTACTAGAAAAAACTTTAATAAAACCTTATTTTATTAATATATTTATACTACGGAAGTTGATATAAGTCAAGTATTTTTAACGATTAATGAAAAGATACACGGTGGGAAATTTCTATTGCATCTTCTGGCCGCGGATGCGTTTTTCGCTTGCCGCTTTGCGCTTTTTTGGGGGTTTTATCTGGGATTTATCGCGCGGATTCTGCCAGAATTCCTTGATCACCTGATAGGCCGCTCGCGGCAGACGCTTATCAAGGCCTGCCTCCTTCTCTTTATCCGATAAAGCAACGATCCCGAACCACTCCTCGTTCATGTTCATGTTCTTATCGGCCAGGATATCAAAATAATAGCTCCCGTTTGACCAGTTCGATACGGTGTCATGCACACTCCAGCCCTGCGCATCCCATTCAGCGTGCTTCCACCATTCATCGGTCCATTCGAACATCGCGCCGCCCAGGCAATTGCCTGCGCCCTCTTCATTGCCTGCGAGATTATCATAGATCTGACGCCACTGCGACTCCAGAAAGAACGCCTGCATCTCTTGGTTTTCTTCTTTAAGCTGAGCATCATAACAATCAGCGCCGAATTCAGTCAATACTATCGGACGGTCATAGGTCGCCTTAAGCGATTTGAATAAATTGCCGAAAGTCTTTCCTCTATATATAAGGCAGGCGACCAGATCTATATCCGGACAGACCTCTGCGGCGGTAACCAGCCCGATCAGCTCGCCGTTTCCCATCGCCACCGGATGGTCCGGGTCGATCTGGTGGATCTCCTCCGCCAGATCGTTTATAAAAGAATAGTATAGTTTCTCCCGCATCTTGATCCGCTTCTGCGGATCAGGTTCTTTATCTATTTTCTCGGTTGACCAGGGGTTGACCCGCCCCAGGCAGGAGTAATTGTTTTCGTTGCCCAGAGTCCAGAAGAGTATGCCGGCCTCATCCTTATAAGTCCAGACCATCTCAAGCACTTCCTTTTTTACGCGCTCCTGGAAATCCTTATCCCCGTATAATGGGCAGGGGTATTCCCAGAAACCAAGCCAGTGCCCGATGATCGTGCGGATCCCGAAGAGTTCGTAAAGATCGTTGATCACGCGCTTTACAGCTTCCGGGTCCTCACCGGCGCTATAGACCCTGACCGTATTGACCCCCATATCCTTCATCAGCTTGCCGTCCAACAGCCAGGGCTTATGCGGGTCAGACCACCAATCATGATCATGGCTCTTACCGATCGGCACCGGATTGTAGCAGACCCCTTTTACAACGTAAGGCTCGCCCTGAACGACTAGTGCATAATCTCCGTTCTTATATTGTTTTATAAAAACCTTAGGCTGCTTGGGCCTGCGGCTTAGGGTAAAGAATATTGCAGCTGCAAGACCGACCGATATTAATATAAAAAATAACTTTTTCATTTGATTGTTTAAAAGGTCGAGGCCAAGGAAGGAACCGACCCTCTCCTTAGCCTCAACCTTTCTTTATTGTTTATGCCTGTATCTTATTCGAACCTGATCTCGTCCAGGTAGAAAACAGCACCTTCCGGGTTGACGTCGACGTTAGTCACCCAGCAGAAACCTCCGATGATGTACGAGAGGTCCTTACCGGAAAGGTCCAACGTATACTTCGTCCACTCGGCATTCAGGATCACCGGGCCGATGCCGGCAGCGTCTGAATCGGAGAATTCACCCATGATTCCGCCTACCTTGAATTCCTCGATCCTTTCACCGCCTTTTTCCCCGCGCGCCCAGAATGTCAGCTTGGTCGCCTGGGAAAGATCGTAACCCGCATCCACAGCACCCCAGTTGTTCGCCGGGTTCTGCCAGTAGATACCGACCCAACGCGCGCCCTGTGAGGCCTCGCCGCTATAGATGAACTTTATGCAGCTATCCCCTAAGTAAGGATCATCCTTTGATGCCCCTTCATACTTAATGTCCCCGTAATCACCCATCCATCCCGAGGGGATGAAGTGGTTGCTGATCGACCCTCTGTCTGCGAAGACATAAAACGGCATCGATTCAGATCTCTGGACCTCAGGAACCATCTCAGGGTCGGCTTCAAACTTGATATCATCAAGATAAAAAGTCGCACCCTCCAGGTTGGAGTCAGCTGTGGCTACCCAGTTGAACCCGCCGTTGATGTATGAGAGGTCCTTCCCTGCCAGGTTGATCGTATACTCCTGCCAGGCATCGGTAAGCTCGATCGGTCCGATCTCAACGCTGGCCGAATCAGGATACGTCCCCTTGATCCCGCCGACTGAGAACTTCTGGATGATCTCCCCGCCCTTTTCGCCGCGGGCCCAGAAGGTCAACTTAGTCATTCCGGTGAGGTCAAACCCACCCTTCTTCGAACCCCAGTTGTTAGCAGGGTACTGCCAGTAAAGACCTGACCAACCCTTATTCTGGGATCTCTTACCGCTGTAAACGAACTGGATGCACGTCGAACCCGAATGCGGGTTATCCGTCGACTGGTCATGGATCTTCAGGTCGCCGTAATCACCCATCCATCCGGAGGGGATGTAATGATTCCCCCTTGCTCCCCTGTCCGTGTAGATTACGAACTCAGCAGGACCCTCTACAGCTTCCTCCTGAGCCAGAGCCGGGACAAGGAAACTTCCGACTATCAACGCTATCACTAACAACTTCTTCATCGCCGAACACCTCCTTTTTTTATTTCGCTTTATTCCTTATGATTGCTATTGATTATGTTTGCTTTGACCTTGTCTTCCTAAACCCACCTCCTTCCTACCTCCCAAAAAAGGGACGCTCTTTTTGCTAAAGCGGAAACTGTCCCCATTCTTTTACTTCCATAACTCCTGATACGTATAGTAAGCCTTGCGCAGCTGCCGCAAAAACGGGCTCTTGCTGCCATCCCCCTGGCCGCAGAGGCCCAGCCACTCCTCATGCATGTATCCGTCCGGGAACGGCCCTGCCCACAAGCCTTTTGTGTCATGGCGCGCCGGTTCATACGCCTTCCACCACTCATCAAGCCACTCAAAGACCACGCCGCCGATAGCATTTCCTGCACCCTCGCCGTATGCCATATTCTCCTGGATATCCTCCCAGGCTGCGCGGTGGTAGTCTGCCTGCGCCTCTTCGCCATCATCTTTTGACTTGCCTTCATAATAAGCCGGGCAGCCGAACTCGGTAATAAATACCGCCTTACCGCTCTCATCCTTCACCTGCTGCCACAGGAATCCGAAGCCATAATCTCCGCGGTAGGCGTTGGTGCCGAAGATATCGATATCCGGGCAATTCTTTCCGAGGATATCCAGATATATCACATCTCCGCTGCAGATCGCCACCGGATGCTCGGGATCGATCTCCTTTATTGCCCTGGCTACCTCGTTTGCAAACTTAAAGAAGGCCTCCGGCTCCTTGTCCGCGTTACAGGCAAAGCCGTAGACGTTTTCATTACCTAAAAGCCAGAAGAGGATATACGGCTCATCCTTGTATTCAAGGACCATATTCTTCACCGACTCAAGCATATTCTTCTTATGCTCTTGATTATTATAATCAGTACCGGGATACCACTCAGCACCCGATCCGATCGCATACTTTCCTAAGAAATCCCCCAGGATCACCCGGATACCGTACTCCTCATACATAGCGCGCAAGAGTTCCTTATTGGGCTTCAGCGGATGATGATAGAGACGGATAGTGTTTGCCCCCATCTCCTTCATCAATTTGAAATCCCCCGCTGCCGGTTCATCCTGATCCTGAAGGTTATTGCGGTTTTCATCTACAAATGCGTCATACGGCCCGTCTATCTTGCCGTTCTGGTTAAAATCCTCCTCCATCCAGTTGCCCATCGTGCCCTCGTCAGGGGATTGCCCGATCATCGTCGGAGCGTAAGTCACCCCCTTGATCACATAAGGCTCCCCATCCACTAAAAGCTGCCAGCCGTCGTTCTTGTATTGCACCAGGCGCACCTTCCCCTCGCCTAATCGGCAGTGTATCTCCCCTGCATCTTGTGATCTGCCTTGAAGCTTCTCTGCCAGGCTCACCTTCTCAAACCTCCCCGGGTCGGCGATGACGAGATCATTGGCAACGTTATTATCGAATCCGTTGATGATACGGATATTCGTATCGACAAGTTTATATCCTAACTGCGGGTTCTCTTTCAGTAGAAACTTTATCTTGCCAACCGCAGCCTGACCTGCGTACCAGGGCGTATGCCAGTAAGTCCATCCGTAGGCGCCGGGAGCATGTACGATGATCGCGTAATAACACTTGATCGCATGTTTGATCAGCCCGGCCTTCTCAAGGACGAGGCCTGTGTAAAATAAGCTCATTCCCTTTGGCTCCGGCCCCAGCGCCCATCGCAGGAATGCTGCCTCAAGATCAGGGGACTGCAGAAAATCCCAGTGCGAACCGGCCAGGCGCTTCTCCTTCCTGGCCTTCTGAAACTCCGGATCCTGACGCACTGATCTAGTGTTAGGATAGATCCCCTCCCCTACTGCTGCGCTTAATCCCTCCTGATCCCTGATCACATAGCGATAATCCTTTGTGCCGGCATTCTCAAATACGCCGTACTTTTCGTAATCTACCACATCCTCTGTGCCTAGATCATATAAAACGATCTCTGTGGCCAGCTGGCTGACCTGTACCTTCCTCTCTACCTCTATAGAGCCGATCTCGATCTTCTTTATGCTCTGAGCTGCTGCCTCGGCAGGCTTCCAGTACCATCCGCGCTGGTCCCATGCCTGGCCAAAGGGGTATTTGTCGATGATCAGCTTGAAGATCGACTTTGCCTCTTCGCTCTCCTGCTGGCGCATATGGCTCTCTGCCTGGATGAAGTAGGCGGTAGCGACATTATTAAGCTCTTCTACGGCGTTTATCTCATCCTGCCCCTTGGGAAGCGCCTTTAATGATGCCTGCTGCCGGTCAGCTTCATCCTTGTAGAGGTCGATCAGCTTCCGGGTGTACTCAAAGGTCTTCTCCACATCCCGCTTTCCGTGCGCGCCCCACGCCTTGACGATCAACTCTCCTGAAGACGGACTCTCCTCCTGGGCAAAGATAGGCTGCAGGCTGCCGAGCGTAAAAATCACCCCCATGATTATAACCAGTGTGCGTTTCATCATCCTATTACTGCTCCGGCTGTGACGCCTTTGATAATATATTTCTGCATGAATAAATACACCAGTATGATCGGGATCGCTGCGATCGTCAGCCCCGCCATCAAAAGCGGATACTTAGTGATAAATTCACCCTGGAAGTTGATCAGCGCCACCTGCAGCGGCATCAGCGCCTTGCTGTCAAAGATGATAAGGGCAAGCACAAACTCATTCCAAACGTTCAGCGCATTAAAGACCACCACAACCGCAAGTACCGGTTTTGCCAGCGGCAGCGCAACATGCCACCAGATCCCGATCTTAGAACACCCGTCAATGCGAGCGTTATCCTCGAGCTCCTGGGGCATTTTATCAAAGAATGTCTTCAAAAGGAATATGCTCACCGAAAGCCCCACACTGATCATCGCCAGGATATAACCTAACTGCGTATCGCGCAAGTGTAATTTGGTCAATAAGACGTACAGCGGCACGAAACTTCCCGGTATCGGGATCATCATCGCGGCCATGAACATTATAAAGAGGATATTCCTCCCCGGGAAACGGAAGCGCGAGAAAGCAAAAGCAGCTAAAGATGAGACCAATACGATACCGATCACCACCGAGGTGGTATAGAATATGCTGTTTATAAAGTACCTGCCGAATCCCCCCTCCCTCCAGGCGTGATAGTAGTTCTCAAAGTGCAGCTCCTTGGGGATGATCGACATATCCTTAAAGATCGTCGCCTGGGTCTTAAGGCTGGAGGCGATCATCCACAATAGCGGAAAGATGCAGGTCACCGCTACGCTGATCAGCAGAAGGTGAATGATCGTATTCATCGCCACCTTCTTCCCCCTATAATACTTCGCCGTCTTCATCATAATCTCCTAGGGACGCTCTTTTTGCTAATCGGGAGAGTGTCCCCTTATCCACAGGCCTGTTAATAAAAGGGACAGTTTCCGCTTTAGCAAAAAGAGCGTCCCTTTTACTATCCTTGGCGGTACTTCTTTGAAAACCGGTATTGAATGAACGAAACGATCACTAAAACCAGGCCGAATGTCAGGCCCTGGGCGCAGGCATAGCCAAACCTTGCCTGGCCGCGCATCGATGCCAATATCCTTAAGACCGGCACCTGCGTATGATACGCCGGCCCGCCGCCGGTCATGGCGACGATCAAAACAAACGCCTGCATCGTACCTAAGATCGTCAGGATCGCAACTAGTACCGCCACCGGTATCATCAGCGGTATGGTAATATTCTTAAAACTGTGCCAGGCGTTAGCGCCATCAACGCGTGCCGCCTCATACAACTGCCGCGGGATCGTCTGCAGTCCGGCTAAAAATATCAAAAATCCCCAGCCAAAACCCTTCCAGGAGTGCACGATCGCAACCGTCGAGAGCGCCGTCTTCGGGTCTGAAAGCCAGTTGCGCGTCATATCCTGTAGGCCCAGGTTAACCAGCCAGTGGTTCAAGAGCCCGTAATTACCGTCTAAGATCCACTGCCAGACCAGCCCCACTACTACCGGCGATAAAACCGGCGGGATAAAAAAGATCAAGCGGTAAAAATTCTTCAGCCTGATCTCGCGGTCGCAGGCCAGGGCCAGAGCAAAGGCCAGAGCGTTCTGCAACGTCAGGGCGATCAGGGTGATATAGCCGGCATGGCCCATCGACTGCCACCAGACCTTATCCGTGGCGATCTCGGAAAAATTCCTCAACCCCACAAATATCCTGGTCGGCAGGATCCCGTCCCACTGATGCATTGAAAGCTGCAGCACCCAGAACAAAGGGACGATATAAAATATGCCAAAGATCAATACCGCCGGCAGAACAAAGGTATAATTTTCAAGCGTATCCTTGATCTTCATCCGGCTATTATTCTCTTCTTTCTCCTCTTCGCCTTTCTTCCTCTACGCGCATTGCTTCTTTTCGTCTTTCTTCTCTTCTCCGCTCTACCTGCGCACGGATCTGATAGGCTTTATTTTCGGTGATCGAGAAAGTCATAATAATGAAAATAGCCGCAAGAGAAGTTACAATCGGGATGCCGATATCAAAAAGCCTCATCTTCAATAAAGCGCTGGCTGACTGGTTAAGGCCCAATCCAACATTGAAACCGCTGGCGTTAAGCAGGAACCCGGAGATAAGCGATGTAACAGCAAGCCCGAGCTTTACCATCCACCAGTAAATAGCCCCGAACATGCCTTCTCTGCGTGTGCCGGTCTCAAGTTCGTCCAGATCGCAAACGTCGGCGACCATGGAATTTACCATTGTAAAGAGCGACCCCAGGCCAAACGCAATAAATGGAGCAGCGATCAGCAGTAAGTACGGCTGATCAGGGTTATACCCGATCCATTTCAAAGCATAGCCGATGATCGAAAGGGAAACAGCGATCAAAAAGGTCTTCCGCTTTCCGATCTTAGTCGAGATCCAAGTGACTAAGAAGATCACGCAAAAAGTACAGACCGAACTGATCGATCCAAACCAGCCAAGCAATGTCCCGCCGCTTGAATAAGCAGCATCGAGCGTCTCGGACTTGCCGTAAACATAGAAGAAGATGACATAGGCCGAGAATGCCGAAGCCAGCATGAACCCGTTAAAGATCAGGAATGTCGCAGCGCATAGCTTGACAAATGGTTTACATTTAAAGGTGATCGCCACACCCTTAAGAAAGTCTTTCAGGGTATTCACACGGCCCTTCTCTCTTTTAGGCTTCGGTAAGTCAGCGAAATGCTCTTTGTTGAAGATCGCCGGCAAAATACCGCCGACGATGATAAAGGCGCCGATAAATATTGCAAGAGTGCGTGCTCCATGAACAAGATCAGGAAACATATTCTTATTGTTCATGATCTTAAAGAACCAGGGAGCGATCAGCCAGGCAAATTGAGCGACAAAGTTGCTTACCCCCTGCAGCCGTGTCCGCTCGTGATAGTCGGGCGTCATCTCATACCCCAGTGCGATCCAGGGAATAGAATAACAGGTAAATCCGATGAAAAAGAGGATCTGGATCCCTAAAAAATAAACAACATAAAATATTTCAGGACGTCCCGTATATAATTGAAAGAGTAATGCATATAAAATTCCCGCTGAAATTGCTCCAAAGAATATAAAAGGCCTGCGGCGTCCATATCGAGTCCGGATATTATCTGAACTGTAACCGACAAGAGGGTCGAGTATTGCATCGACGATGCGGGGAATGAATCCGACAAGGCCGACTAATGCGGGATTCACGCCTAATCCAAGGTTTAAAACAATCACCATCGCTCCGATAGCTGCGGCCTGAATACTATTGACCAGCGCTCCTACGCTATATACGGCTTTTTGAAAGATAGGAACCCGGTCTTGGGGGGCTGTTACGTGGTGTTTTGGCTGGCTGGCTGCTGTTTCCACTGATTACTCCTTTCTAATTGATCTATTTGCGCTTGCGCGCCAACTCCCGCTCTTTAACTGCCTGGGTTTCGGCTGCTACCTGTTGCGGGGTTTTCTCACCCAGGATGATCGACTGGATCCCCCTGCCCCAAGCCTCTTTCACCGTTGAAAACTCCGATACGTCCCAGGCATTAGGATGAGTCGCGTGATCCATCCCCCGGGCAAACAGCGCATTGATCTTAGGCAGGCTTGCTGCGCTCTGCTTGTTCGCCGGCAGGTTGTTCGTGCCTTGAGATAGATAGGACTGCTGCTCCTTAGCAGAGAGCCAGCGTAAAAACTTCACTGCCTCCCCGGAGCAAGCTGACCGGGCATTGACCATAAACGAGGAACCCGCGCCACCCCAGACCACCATCGGAAAGTCATCGGAGATCTCAGGCGGCAGCATCACCCCATACCTTAGATCCGGGTTCATCTCTCGGTAGACATTCACGCACCATGAACCGTTAAAGGCAAAGACCGCTTTATCATTTGCAAAAAGCTGCTCTGCCCTCTTATTGACCATAGCCACTATTCCCTCAGCTAAAACGCCTGACTCCTGCATATCTTTAAAGAGCCCCAATACCCTGATCCAGGCAGCGTCAGTATAGGGGATCTCGCCCCTTATCGTCGCTAAGACCTTATCCCTGCCCATCAGGCTGAGTGCGTAATTACTCGCCAGGCAATCTATCATCCACATCTCCGCCCATCCGGAGACTAAACCCTGCATCTTCGCCTCTTTGATCTTCGCGCCGATCTTAATAAATTCGCTAAATGTTGACGGTGGGCTATCCGGATCAAGTCCCAGCTTCTCAAATAAACCCTTATTATACACCATCTGGATGGTCATTACATCCAGCGGCACGCCGTAAACGCCCGGCGCCACGCCGTAGCTGTTACCTTCTTTAAATTCATTAACTGCCAAGGCCTTCTCAAAGAAAGTCCTGCGCCAAAGAGCCATATCCACGTCCATATATGGCGAGAGGTTCAGCAGATGCCCTGCCTTGACAAAAGAGGCAAAATCCCGCTTCTCACCCAGTATCCCGAATATATCAGGAAGCGTTCCGCCCTGCGCTGCAATACGGACCTTGGAGGAATAGGCATCGGATGGCGCGTAAAGGTCGAATTTTACCTTTATTCCGGTCTTTTCTTCGTATTTTTTGGCTAATTCCTGAAAGGTAGGATCTCTATCCGTCATCCAGTGCCAGACAGAGATCATCTGTTTATCTGAGGCCTGATCTCTTCCCGCACAGCCTAAGACAGCCAGTGTAGAGATGGTAAAGATACACAACAGAGTATAGCTTATAAACTTACGCATCTATTCTCCTGGATTACTCTTCCCGTATAGGCGGGAATAGTAATTTAACATAAACTTCTGCGCCGGTCAAGGTTTTTCGCAGCGCATAATCCCGTGGCTAACAAGCGTTTAGCTGCCGATTACGGCGTGCGTAAAACCCTTGACAGGCCCATCAGATCAGCACTCTCGAGCTCAATACCTACGCGGTATTCCGCTTCACCCTGAGGTTGCGACCAGGCTACCTTACCCCTGGTATAGAGCGGATCCCCTTGATCGGGGATCTGTAGCCACAGCTCCAGTTTTGAGTTAGGCTGCAGCGCCAAATTGGCTAAAAGCCCTAACCCCTTGGCGCTGATATCCTGAGTCACAGCCACCCCCTCCTGATTCGAGTTAAGATCAAAGATCTTAACCGGGAAGCTCGCAGGAATGCGCTCAAATACTCTCCTGTCCTGTGTGCCTGTTCCGTTCTCCATGATTTCACCTCCTTTCTTGATTCCCTGCCAGGTCTGCTGATGCACCTGTTTGGGGAGATGTTTAAAGATAAACTTGTAGATCTTATCCTTATCCTTATCCTTTATCTTTGCAAAATACAGACCGTAAAGATTCTTGCCCATAACCGTCTTGTGCCAGACCACCCAGACCTCGAGATCCTCCAGGACAAACTCATCCGATAACACGATGCTCAGCTTCAGGAAGCTATCCTCCGGCAGCTTCAGCGCAGAGGATATCTGGATCCCCTTATAATTGATATCCCGCACGGTGCAGCCCACCGGTTCAGCCTCTGCCTCAAGCTTGAAGCTCGCCTGCCAATGCGTAAACCATCTTGCAAAACGCCTCTGCTCTCTCATCGCTTCCTACTCGTCTATCTGCGTTTCCTTGGCCTTTTCACCCCAATTCATATATTTAATTTTTCTATCAATTCTACAGCCAGATCTCTTAGATCGCGATGCCCCAGATAATGCCAGGAAAGGACTTTTATAAATCTACGGATATCCTTCTCATCTTTAGCGATTTCAAATAAAATCTCTATTATCGTCCTATCCCTTCTGACGTGTCCGGGGTCAAGGAGGCCGGGAGTTAGCATGCGGATCAACTTCCTGAACAGGGTCTTATTTCCCTTCTTTTGTATCAAGACCCTCTTTGCCCCCTCAAAAAATTCCGTATCTAAATCAGAAAATATCTTTACAGGGCTATAAAAGATAACCTTCCTCTTCGTCGCCTTAGATTTGTCGATTCCGAATCTTTCGATGTGCCCTACTATTGTTCTAAGATCTATGCCTGAATATATGCCGATCACCGTCTCTGTGAAAAGCCTGCCGTTTGACCTTCTTGCGCTGAAATAAAACTCCAGCATATCTCTGCATGAATCTGTATCGACATCTCCCAGATCTCGCGTAAGCAGGCCGCTGCGGTACCTTGCCACGATCTGCCAGCGGATACCCTCGGCGTTAGTCAGGGGGATGCCGTAATGGGCAAGGTGGTTACTGATACTCTGGTAGTCTTCTCTGCACTTCTCCTCAATCTGATTAAGGCTATAGCCTTTGACCTTGATAAAAAATTCCAGAAGATCCTTTACCGGGAGTATGCTGCCGGGAAACTTCTCCATTATCTCTCTACCGCGTCTTTTATTGAGCCCGCTGAACAACTCAAGATACCTTTCTCTTGCCTTGCGGACGGAGACCAAAACAGGCTTTTTTCTTATGCCGAGTCTACTCATATCAGCGGATACCGTAGGCTGGCTGATTCCGGCTAACTCCCCAATCTGCTGCGCAGTCATCCCCTCTTGCTCAAGCAGGTACTTAAGCAGGCTGCGGTAATCTGAGAAGTCAGGCAGTTCTATACCGTGGGTCTCGGAGATACCCGGGTTCTCGGCGAAGAATCTTGCCCCTGCCTCGAGGTATTTTTTTGCGCGCGCTTCAGGGACCTGTACTGCCTCCTGGCTGGATCTTCCCAGCGCAATCAGCGTACTATCAAAGATCTCCTTCTTTCTTAAGTCAACAATCATCCTCGCTTCTCTCCTGCTTAATTCCAGGTCATCAAAAAGCCAATCCAGCGCCTCCCTGGCAGAGATGAAATCCAGTTTGAATGACTTCAGGCCTAGCTCCTTCGCATATTTCTGCGTATTACTTAATATCCTATCTGCTACCTTTTGATTTATCTTCTTTCTGCTTAGGTTCAATGCCCGGATATGCACAAAGATAGTCGCCTCTTTGTTCCCGGTCAACTTCTCGATCCTGTGCATCGGCAGCCTCTGGACTGCGTAAAGATAGATCAAGATCTCATCTGCCGTGCTCAGATTTAAAGCCTTAAGGTCCTCTCTCTTCTCCGTGATCTCTTGCCAGGCCCGCCAGTAGCCCCTCCGGATCTCCGGGTCGCGCTTCCTGCCGGAGCGACGCGAGCGTACTCGTTGCTGGAACTCCCTTGCCTGTTTAAGGATGCGGTTTATTTCCTCCCTCTGGGCGCGAACATCTACTATTCGACGCCCTTTGGGCACATGCTTATTCACGTACTTCGCCCAGAGCCTCCTGCAGATTTCTGCTCCGAAAAACTGCTTAAGCTGTTTATGCTGCTCCTCTCTTCCAGCACGGTCACTTTCCGCGTCTCTTCTTTTTTGCGTCTGGTCTTGAAAATGTCTAAGTACAACGTAAAACTCCACCTCCCTGACCCACCCCTCCAGCTCCTGAAAATCAACCCCTAACCTCTGGGCAGCATCATTAAGCGGTTCCAGCATCCGGAACTTTATCTCAAAGGCCGCGCATTTAGTCCTCAACTCCCTACCGGAGAGTACTAGGTTCGCCTTTTCGTTTATGAAATCGACTAATACTCCCTCGAGCCATTTTTTCTGCACGCAAAATCTCTCCTCCCCCCCTTTGCGCGGTCCAAATCTACTCCTGCTCCAGATATCAAAGTCGATATTGCTCTCCGGCCCTCCCGGGGTATCCAAAAGATACCCTGCCCTCTTAGGCCTGGGCAGTCCCCTTGAAAAGTGACTCAGGTGGGCCCATGGGTAACATTCGTTAAAAGCCCTGTAGAAACTCCCCCCGAAGTAGGTATCGATGAGGGTGCCTCCGCCGTTCTTTTTGACCAGCTCCTTCCATTCGCTCACGCCCTGCTGTTTGAAGAAGATTTTACGATAAGGAGAGAATAAGCGCTGGTCTAATTCCTGCCTTTGCGTATCAATCTGAAGGCCGATGTGTTTAGTCAGGATATGGATTAACTCCTCCTTCACCCTCTCCATCTTCTCCTTGCCTGAACTAGAGATAAAATCAAGCCAGTGCAAGTGAAAGCTTTCCCTTGTATTATAATCAAAGAGCCAGGGGTAAAACTCTTCCAGGATCTCCGGAAGGGAATACTTTGCCTCCCTGGAAAGAAGGTTAAAAACCTTGAACTTCGTCATCAACTGGTGCCAGTTGCTCGCCGTGCTTGCGTCTTCGAATCTGATTGAGCGCAGAAACTCTGCCTGGTTCTCCCGCTTAAGCCGTTTGTCTACCGGCTTGCCTTCCTTAAGCCTTAAGCCGAGTTTCTCCTCGAAGAACCATTCAGCGATGAACCTGCGTTTAATCCTTCCCTGCTCCCCCCTGAAAGTCCCGGTATGCGGCGCTCTCTTCTTACCTCTTATCCTGAGCTCGTAATACCTCTTGATCAATGGGCCTATACGGACGATATAGACTTTCTCTAACCTCTTTTTATCCTCGTCCGTCCTGCAGGCCTTAAGGAGTCTTCCTAATTCTCTGCCGATAAAATACTGGCAATGGTTTTCGTTATCTGCATCCAGGCTATGCGGGTCAAAATCGGGCATGGCTAATATTTCAGCAAGGCTCAACCCCTTCTTCTGCTGCACTGCTTTCTTTCTCTCCTGCCTCTCCCGTCTAAACCTGCCCACCTCCTCCAGATGATCGATTCGTTTGTTTATCCCTACCTTATTGGTCCTCGGGAAGGAAAGATGCTGAAATCTTAACTCTTTATTCCATCCCAGCGCGTTCACTGCAGTGTAAAGGACGCTTAGATGAGAGAGGTCTATTTCTTCTGCCAGGCGCGCCTGGTTACGGTTACCGCGATAGGAATCCAGCGCCCCCTGCTTCTGCGCCTTCTTTAGAACTGCATCTAATTTCAAGGCCTGGGGAAGTGACAGCTGGGGGGTGCGCCAGCCATACTCCTCTCTTATCTTCCTCAATTTAGGATACAGGCTTACGAACACCGTTTCGGAAACCCGCTTGCCTTTATACTCCTTACCGAGTAATCCCAATACCAGCGCGGCATCAAGATAAACCAAGAACTTGAATAATCCCAGCTCCCCCTTCTCAGGCTGCCGGTTCAGATGCCCGAGATCTATCCTGTAATAAACATAACTGCCTTCTAGTGGAACCCTGATGATCACCGGCCCGGTGGGAACCTCTACCTGCAACCCGGCTTCTCCTTCCAGGCATCTCTCGAGGAAGGCCTTTATCTTCTTATATGGCAGGACAAGCTTTTTCCCTCCCGGTTTAGTCAACTCGATCACCACGCTGTTTTGCAGCAGCTCACCCTTGAAAAAATACACCTGCCAATCGATCCCGCAAAGTTCCCTCTCCTCAACCACCCCCTTTCCTTCCGGAGCCTTCTTTTCAACAGTTTTCCCCTCTTCCAGAGCCTTCTTTTCGACTTCAAGGCCAAGCTCCTTCTGGATAGCTGTGATCGCCTCCTGGACTCCCTCTCTTATATCCCGGTCTTTGATATCTTCCAGTTTAGCGATGATCGACCAGGTCAATCTCTCATCAGCGGCCCTAAAAGACCTAATGATCAGCTCCTTAGCTATTTCAACCACATCGGGGTCAGTATCACCTAAAGCACCAAGCGCATAATTAACTACCTTACCCGGCAAGACTTCGCAAAGCCTGATCAGGTAACTCTTCTCAAGTTCTCTTGCCTTCCCCCTTGAGCCGGAGAGCGCCCTGATCAGTAACCTCGGCATCTCCTCAGGATGATCCGAAAAAGCCTGATCCAGTATGTTCTTAGCGGTTGCGAACCTCTCTTCGATATCTAAACAGAAGGTGACTGTGCGGACAACTGCCTCAGGATAGACGTGCATCGCCTTGATCAGGATATCCCTGCTCACCTCGGCTGCCTCCTTATTTTCACTCCCTAAGGCTCCGCCAAGACAATTCAACACCTGCACCCCCTGCGTAGTCATCCTTCTAAATAATTCCTCTTCTATATGCCGCCTCATCGCGCTGTTGCCTAACTCGCAAGTCAGTTTATTAGTCGATGTTCCCTGTACCCACTTTATTATCCTCTGCTCCTGCCTCCTGGTCTCTTCTTCGGCGGTTTCTGCCTGGACCTCCTTATCTGGCCTGACCTTTTTCTTCTTCTCTACTATCGAAGGCCTGCCACTCTTTACCCGCTTCACCGGTCTCTTCTTCTTAGCTTCAGGCTCAAGCCGAACCTCCTCTTTGATCCCGCCAGCTGCTTCCTCTTCAGTCGCAAGGATCGCCTTCTCGACCCCTGCTAGTATTTCCAGCCACCCCTCTGCCTCATCGATCCTCTCCTTACGCCAGGGGCTCTCCTCATCTTTGTCTTTGTAGTAAACGTGTACTGCCATAAGCTCAGGAAGGTCTACCAAGAGGGTTTCGATACGCTGGCTGATCATCTCCAGCTCTTCATGCCTGAATATTCTAAGCAGCGAATCCAAATTAGCCTTTGCCTCTGTCAGGGTCTTATTAAAGTTCTCAATCGCCCTGTCTACGTCTATCCCCACGCCCTTCCTCGGGCGCACAGCGCCCAACAGCAACTTGAATCTCTTCAGCCTGCTGATCAGCTCCTCAAGATACTTCTGCCTTTCTGCAGCATCACTGGGCTCGGCCTGCCTGCGCCTGAGCTCTTCCTCTCCTTTTGCGGCTGCTGCCTCTTTTCTTCTGGCTCTCCTGACTTCCCTCTTTTCCCTTCTCTCTTTGCCCTTATGCCCACGCTCTCTATGGCTGTAGGTACCATATCCGGGCCAGAACGCCACCGGATAACACTTATTTCCGGCAGCAAGCGGATTCGGCATGCCGGCGTCAAGGTATTTCGGGAACCCTGGATTATGGCGGGCTTTTGTCTCTGGACGATGATCCGTTGCGTCGCAGCCAGACGAGCCCGTGCTGCTTCCTCTCGCTAATTCTCTTACAGCGGAATAAGGTACGATTAAACCGTCTTCGAATATGAAAACACCCTGATTTCCCGGCGAAGGAACTTCTTGCAAAATCCCGGCATGCTCCTTACGCTTTTCAACAATGAAATCCTCTCTATAAGTAATCACTAATTTATCTTGGGGTTTAGGCTTAAGGGCTTTAATAGCACTGAGAAAACTCGCTCCATCCCTGACAGCCTGCTTTCCCGAAGCGGTTCTAATTTCCCTGATATCAGTATTTTCTATTTCTATCCTCTCTTTACCGTCAGAAACAGTAAACCTGTTCCAGATGCTTGGAGCTTTTAATAGGGTTACCTCTTTGGTGACAATCCGCGATTCTGCCCAATACTTATAATATGTAAATTTGACTTCATCTTGCGGGCTTAATTCCCCTAACTCATCTAACGGACTAGCCTGCCAGGAGCCTCGTTTTACCGGTTGAGACTTAAGCGTTAGTACTTGCCCGAGAATATCTTGCTTTGAAATATGAGAAAACCTCCCCTCATAAGACTTTTTCTTGATAGGAATGAATGCGTGAGCAAAAAATCCGGTTACCTGATCATGTATGCCCAGAGTGCCTAATTTAAACGAATGTTGCCTGGTTTCAACGTGGGAGACGCGATAGCCGGTAAATCCTGGGGCCAACTTCTCAACTATTCTCACCTTTCCGCCGTTTATACTTACTATTCGAGAAAGATAAGTGCCCTGGGCAAACCAATAGAGTCCGAAGCCATGCCCGCCGCCTCGATACATGCCGTCCGGTGCCGGCCCGTAATTTCGGTAAGATTTCTTATCAAATATTTCACCGAGATCCTTCTGGATATTCCCGGATGAATCGCGAACGCCTGGGCCATAGTCAAACATCATGCATTCGTAACCATCAAGGGTCTCACGCCACAGATATACACCCTCCCCTCCTCCGTGGTGACTAATATTTTCGCGAAGCAGATGGTATGTATTGCCTACAGTAACATATATCTCAATTAATGGCGGCCCTGGCATTCCTCTTTTTGCAGGCTCATTGCCGCGAAAAGCACATTCTCTGCCATATTTCCTATAATATACCCCTTCAAAACCCAATTTTCTGGCTTGGTAAATTAATTCATCTTTGTATTCAATTCCTTTTACCCAGGCTCTAAATAATACATTAAATGGCCGGTGGTGCTGCGGGGGACCATTGCGGTGGTGGACCCCTGCGCCGCGGCCCACTCGCCTCGACCCTTGGCCTCGCTCAGGGCTGGCGGGCGAAGAGGCGGCGGAGGAAGATCGAGTATCTATTGGATCGAGTTCATCAAGTGTGGAATCTACTAAGATCCTATCATCTACGATGCTGTGCACGGTTACTCTTCCGGTATTGGAAACCCTGATTTCCGGATGACTCACCGGCTTATGCTTATCATCGGCAACCACAGCAGGCCCAAGGCATGCCGGATCTCCTTTCTCTGCTAACAACACTCGCTCTGCGAAGGTATTTTCCCATCCAAGAATATGCTTTAATATAATTGTAGGCATTCCGACCCTAAAGAAGCTACTCCCCCATCCCTTTATAACGCGATCAGAATAAGAAAAGTTAGAAATTTTTGATTCTACCAAAGACATAACTCTATCCAACCTTCTTCTTCCTATGCCAATCCTTAGCAACACTTCTCTAAAAACAATTAAAGTGATCTTATTAAATAACGAAGGGGCTGAGGTAAACTGTAAAGATATATCATCCAAAAACGGACTTAATAGTGCAAAGTTACTTACATAGTGCCGGACATATAGCTCTATAATTGTATCGAGCTGCTCTCTAGAGCCGCTGGTTTTGTAATCGTATATTGCTCTGATTATATCGTAGCGCGACGAACATAAATGGAACGATAAGAGAAATTTACCGTATCGATTTTCAGCGCTCAATAGTCTCGTAATATTGGCTATTGCCTCTTGCGCCCGAAAATCATCTATTTCTACCCCCCTTGTTGTTGCCCCAAATCCTAATTCTTCATCATTACGGAACATAAACTCTAATAAACCATCCGGCCTTACCCTGAAAAATGGATCAGACCAGTTAACAACATCATTCCTCATCCATGCATTAAACTCTTTATGAGGCCCATAAACATAATAATGAGAAGGCTTCTCTAAAACGACTCTTAGCGGATCATTCAGGGCAGTAAATTCTATATTACCATAGGCACAATGCCCACATGGCCACATGCATCCGCGGCCAATAGCGTGGTTATACTCCCTATCACTAAGGTCTACAGTAAACCAGTTAAACCAGTTTCTCTCTCCACCCTTGCTGATATCGATGTGCTGCGGATCGGGCATCAGATTTACTGCATCAGTGGCTTTCTCAAGCAGACCTCCGGTTAGCCTCCCTAAATGCCCCTGCCTGAGCGAATCGTCAACCAGGATCTTGGTCTGCACGCCATATGGGCTGAGCGTCTCCTGGTAAGCTCTAAACATAAGCTTCATCCTGTGTAACTCAGTTAATAACATCCTATGCTCAAGATTCTCATTGACTGGCGAAGAGGCTGACCTTCCCGCCCTACCTAATAAGCCCGAAACAGCTCGCCTACATTCTGCCCTAAAAGCAGAAATCCATTGATCGGCCTTTAATCGGCCTTCCTCCAGGCCATAGATATCTACTAAGGCATCAGTTATCCCGCCAAAAACCTCCTCTACTGAAAACACCCTAACCGACTCCTCATAGTTCGTAGTCTCGGAACCCTTGGTCGGACAACCGTATTCTATATGCCTGAGCAATGAAAAAATGAAGCCAAGAATTTCTTTTTCTCTAAGCATTCTTACCGTAATCAAGCGTAACCCCGTGCCGTTTCTCTTTTTCATAAAATCACCGGCATTAATATGAACACCGCCCTGGAATGAACATAGACACGGTTCTACATATCCGATCATCCTGTGTTTGCTGAGTTCGTAATAAATAGTGACTACCTTAATCATCTGGCGCCTAATCTGAGTTGAATTATTTCTATTCATAGAAATAATTTGCCGGTGATAAGGATTCACCCAAAGCCTTTGACTATCGCGTACGTTAATTTCCTGGTAATCAGACAAAAATTCTTCGGCAATGACAGCTAAAGACATTCTCTTTCCCGAATCCCAGTGCCGATAAAACCCTTCTCCCAATTCATAAGGCTCGACAATATATTCGGGCCTTAACGCATAAAGCACGCTAAGGTTACCGAAAATATCTCTGATTGCCTGATTATGTGCGTCTAGCTTAGGAACTACCAAAACAAAAAATCCTCTCTTACCACCCTTTAAATCAACTCTCGCCTTAATAATTACTTCATCCCATCCTTCCTGGATACGCCAGAAGTATAATTGTATTACATTGCTTAAAGCGATATCTGCTTTAAATAATTTTTTTAACACTGCACTGAGAAATCCTTCCTGATGCAACAAATTGCTAATTGCCTCTTTGACCTCACCAATTTGCAAAAGAGTACGCCCGTCTTTATACTCATCAATCCCCCACTGTGTAAATTTAGGCGAAAACGTAACCTTTATATTTTGCGATCCAGAAATACTAGGCGAAGAGGCGGCGGGAGAACTATCATCTAGTTTAATTAAGTCTCGGCTAGCCGGATCGAAACGCATCGGCTCTGCATTAGCGAGCCTATTCCTTCGCCAACTTATACAACCTTTGCCCGGGTCCACTATCGAGCGTACTCCAAGATTCACCATCATCGCTGCTGCCTGTATACGGTGCATAAAAGCCACCACAATAATTTTTCTATCTTTATGTACTGCTTTTCGATCTCTCATCTGCTCCAGAAAATCCTCTAATCCCTTCCTGGTCCTCATTAGCAATGTAATAAAGTTTTCTCCTGCCACTCCTGTCTCTATCCCGATAGGAGGGAAAACGGCAGCATCAAACTTATTTTGGAAGCGATAAAAGAACCTTCTGGCGCTATTGTTAGTCTTCAAAACCTCCCTAAGATTGCTAGTCTTTAGTAAACCGACTGACATCTCGTTTAAGAATTCCCTCACAATTACCTCTTGCTTCTTGCCTGTCGCCTCCTCCACAAGTCTTATAAAAGGTGCCGCGGTCATTCCGGTCCTCTCTAACGAACTGGTAAGAACAACGAGTATGGCACCTGCATTAAGATCATCTTCCAGCGAGGCAAATAACTTCTTGGCAGCCCCGACTGCCTGTCTTCCTCCTAATGGAGTTAGTATATCCCCCCGAGTAAATTCCCCCACGTTCGTGTAAGTCTGCGCATGCCGTACCCAGTAAAAATCAAAATCATCATCCCCGAACTCAACTACTGCATCATCGCCTGCGAATCTGATCTGTCCGTTATTACTCACTAGGATTCTCCCGCCAAATTCGCTGATCGGCTGCCAGTCAGGGATTTTACATAAACTGTACACCTTCCTACCTCTACGCTCTTCAACTGAAACAACTACCAAATCCAAAACATGAGGATTGGCTATAGGAAACTCCAGCTGAAATACCCCTCCCTCCTGATCGCCAAAATGCTCCTCTCGCTCTAGAAGCCGTATTACAACTCTGGGATGGATCTTTCTGGCTAACTCAACCATAGAATGCATTGCTTTGCTACGGCCACCGATTCGAAGACGTCCTTCCTCTCTCTTCTTTGCCTTAGTTGCGCTATCCTCTGCCTTGCTGATAGAAGTGCCTGTGTTAGATACAGTTATGACGATGCTTTGTTCCTTCTTGTGCACGTAAAAATCTATCTTTAGGCTCTCCAGCTGGCGGCCCTCCTCAATAGCCTGGAGGGCAGTATCTGCAGCATTTTCTATAACATGGAGGAATATTTTCCTCAGCAAATTAATGAAAAGGTCCTGTTGTAATCCACTTTTTATCAAAAGCTTTCTTTTTTTGCAGAACATCAAAGGATCCCCTTCAAACAAGATTGAAATAAGCCTCTGCTCCATCGGCTCCAAAATAGAATCAAGATCCTGCCACACCCTGCGCAATCCTTCTGTCTTTGATTTATCATTGATTATTTCTATATCTTGTGGAAAATACTCTATTGAACCGATTAGTTTAGGCGAGAATAGTCTATGGTTCGATGGAGCGACGGGTGAGCCGGAGCGGCTCCCTCGCCCCCTACCATTATCCGATTGGATTAACCTATTTATCTGCCTTCTGATTTTCGGCCTGGTTTCGGTGATCACGATGAACAGGTCAAAGTCTCTATCCCCGATCCCGGCTGTCGCCTCGTATACAGCACTCCTTAATCTACGGGTTCTCTCAAGAGAACGTAACTGCCTCTCCAGCAAGGAAAGCGTCTGTATAGAAAAGAAGAACCGTTTGATTTGCGACAGACTAAACCTCATGCACAACTCGCCTTCATCAGTCAGGGTAAGCTGTGAGATAGCCGCAGGTTCCCTTTTCAAAAATTTTATTATCGCCCTATCAACATAACTGCAATCCCTCTCCCCTAAGAAGACTATGTTCTGCAGATCCCTGAACTCGCGGTAAGTTGCTAATTTCCCGATGAATCTTGCCGCAAGCAGATATACCCTGTATAAGCTCAGGCCTGATTTAACTTCTACTACAGTGGTCGTAGTGACTATATCCAGCTCCATCGTTGTCAATACTTCTCCACCGCCCTCCGCGAACAGATATTTATTAACCGTCTCTAATTCGCCCAGATCAACACCCCTAAATGTAGTCTCTGACCTTATAAGCATCTGATAAAGCCCGATGATCTCAACGCAACGGCCTCTCATATCCTTCTGAAAACCAAAATCATCTCCCAACAAAGCATTTCTCATATCTAAAAGCTTGGCA
Source organism: Candidatus Omnitrophota bacterium (assembly GCA_042577285.1). GTDB lineage: Bacteria > Omnitrophota > Gorgyraeia > Gygaellales > Profunditerraquicolaceae > JBHPDM01. The sequence goes on along the minus strand of JBHPDM010000011.1, from coordinate 18,165 downwards.
TGGACAAATCTCCTTACCAGCTCCTTGTTTTTACCCTCACATCGAAGCAAGGAATCTATTTTAGGGCGCAGAGCCTGAATATAGCGAAAACAGTAAGGACGAGTTCCTTCTAAGACCACCAACATATCCCTCAAAAGGGCATCTACGCCATCCACCTCATCCTGCACGAGCACCAAGGCACCATCAGACCTGACGTTTACGGTATTATTTGCTCTTAATTTAGAGATAGCCTGATCAGCTGCCCTTTCATGGCCATTCTTTCCCGAGACCGTTGTCATGAATATGCCATTAAAAAACGAAGGTATCTCTGACTTCTGTCTATGATAGCTGGATGATCTTGCCTTAAATCTCTTTTCTACCCTCCGCCTGTCTTTTTTTTCGACCTTGGCAAGCCAATTTTTCTTAGCAAACGCATTACTTACTCCCACTTTTATAACCGCCCGCACCCTAAGGTCTAATTCTTTTAAGCGCTGATCAAATACAATAAACTCTGCTCTATTTTTAAGCGTCAATGAAATGGCCAGGCCGCCTGATGTATCCAGACCTGAGATAGTCTGCGGCAGAACCTGGCTGAAGATATGGAAATCCAGATCCTCGCCGCCCTTTGCGCCCTTCGCCAGCTCCCTGCGGTATAATGTAGATAAGGATACAGCCGGTATATTTAACCTTCTGGACAGCTCCTCGGCGATCTCCCCCTTGCCTGAGCCGGGCATGCCAAAAATCAATAGCACTGGCCTGGGCGATCTATTCCCGCCCTTATTAGAGACGGGTGATCCGGCGGATACGCTCCAGCGCTGATTAAAAATGACATCCTCTTCTGTCAGCAGGTCATTTAACGAATTAAAATGCATCTCCATCCTTACCAGCGTCCCCTGCTGATCTCTTTCAAAAACAGAAATCCTGCTGGGGGGCGAAAACGGAGAATAGACCTTCCTGTATGACCGCCCGCAGGAATCACAAGTCTCTATGATCACTTTTACTCCGGGGTTGTTCTTCCAGGCATCAAGTAGGTCCCTGAGTATTTTTCCGCTCCGTCCGAAGATTATTCGCTGATCAGGATTCGCAGAAGGGTCTATACCTTTCTTGGTGCTGATCTCCTCTTCCATCACCTTCGATAGATTATCTCGGGCGATGCCTACCCCATTATCCTCTACCTCTATCACCAGCCAGCCATCTGGGCGTAAAGAGATCTTTACGTCGATCTTCCAACTATAGCCTACTTCTTCCTGGTCAGCCCTCATCCACACCGCATCAAAAGCATTTGGCAATAAATGACAGAGTACCGCCATTACAAAAGAATGCAGCCACCCTAATTCTCTGCAATGTAAAAGTACCTTAAGTGCAAATTCCACCGATGTCTTGCTCCACTCTGAAAAAGCCGGCCGTGACGGCAAAGCTTTATCTCCATCCTCTTTCTCTTCATCCTCCACGGGCGAAGAGGCCCCTCGGCCCCTATTATTATGCGCTGTGTGCTCAGGGCTGGCAGCGGGGGAGCTGGAGCGGCGGGGTCGATAAATCGTCCTTGCGCAAGCCTTCACAGTATCTATCTCTATTAACGGTAACCGCATCCGCCTAGCCTCCCTTAAAATCTTAGCCTCATCGACACCTACTCCGCTTCTCCTACCGTGCCTCTTGTAGAATAATCCGATGATACGCACGCCCTCTCTTCTTGCAATTATTTCATTGACTACAAATCTATGCACTCGAGGAGTAGAATCCATCAGCTCCTGGATGCTTTCAAAATCCCTCTGGGCCGCAGTCATCCTTTTCAGTATGTTCGGCAGGTCTTTCAATCTTTTATTCAACCCACTTCCCCCCTTATAGACTACTGAGGGATAGATGCCGACGATGCTGCTATCAGGCACATCTAGCATCCAACCACAATCGAACATCGTAGCCATGTGCTCATCCGTTATGCAGGAGAATGAAAGGAGCTCAAAATCATCGAGTTTCCTTCCCTCAAGCCAGGTCTTGACCAGAAAGCAAAACTCTCCTATTCCTGCGCGCGGGACACTCCAGGGATCGGTGGTCGCTATGCCCCTTCTTTTTGCCTGCTCCATGAGCCCGGCTATCTGACGGGCAGCTTCAATCTTAAGACGCAATCTTGATCCTTTTAAGTAGAAGGGATTGGCACGGATTAAAAAGAATGTATGGTAAATAGCCATAATCTCCTCATAGGATAATCCCGCTTCCAGCAACGCCTCCGTATAATTAAACCAGTAGTTCGTCATGCATCTTATCGAACCTCCGCATGAATTATGGCCGAGATAAGGATTTTCAGACATGATCACCATCTTTTCTGCCCCTGAAAGAGAAAGACCTCTTAGTGAAACTAGCGCTTCTATAATTGCCTGACGGGTATTTGGCGCAAAGCCCATCAGTATCTTTCCCTGATAGAGGCTAAGAATATTGGCCGGATAAAACTGAACTTCACTTTCATCAACTAAGACGATATCATAACCTATTCTTTTGCTGAGGCGGTCGACCTGCTGTCTATATCTCTTATAATAATTCGGGTCAACGACAAGCATTCTACCGAACTCAAATATACCGACGTTTAGATCCAGATGTCCGCATTTTGAAAGGGATGCACTCTCATTCCAGACTGCCTCGACCTCTGTTTCCTCCTTAATCAAAGAATATTCCATAACCGGGCCGGGTAGTTTAAAGATCGCCATATCGGGCAATAGGGCGTTTCTCAGATTCCTCTTATCTTTAGCAGTTAACCTTAAATTTTCTGAATAAATAATAAAGTGGTCTGTCTCTGACCATAAAAGCATCCCGCCGCTCCTGCCTAATTTCTCCTCCCAATCATTTTTTCCTCCATGCCTAGTGAATAATCTACCGCATATCAAAGAATGCTCCTCCCGAGTCCAGGAGACATCAGAAATCCCATAAGGTATATGATTACTTATAAGCATCCGGCGCAATCTATCTGCCTCTTCTCTTCTACTCGACATACTGGAATATATGCCAGGTTCTGAAATTAAAACTGCAGGCTCTATATCAGAAAGACCTCGTGAATTAGCATAAAAAACCTTATTAACAGCCCTGTTAATTCTCCTGCTTATTGCACTTTGAGATAAAGCAATGTTTTTTCTCATTTCGGAAACAGGCGAAGAGGCGGAAACTAATTTTAGTTTAATTCTTCTCATAACATGAGTATCCATAGAAGAGCATAATCTTGTGATCCTGCCAAAGCTTTCTAACAGATGTCTGTAGTGTTCTGTAACTGAAACTTCTCTGCGCGATTGGAGCGCCCTAATAACAGCGATATCTAACTTGGCTTTGCGGCGAAGGACTCTATTGGTTCTTATTACTACTGCCAAAAATGGATGATTTTGGGAAGCATACATATGGCTCTGTGAGGAATTTGAGAATGACTTTATGTATATCAATCCTTTTTGAATATCGCATGATTCATCGATTTCTATCTCTTCTCCGCTCGAACTTTCAATCTCCCCCTTTAATCCGTAGATATCAACGAACTCCTTTAATTGGTAGTCTGTTCCTCCTGTCTCACCAACAGAACTAAGATAAATCAGCCCTTTGCGGTTTATCAACGAGAGCAGCATCGCTAAAGGCCACTCATTAGATTCAAGCGGGAAGGTTTCATAAAAGAAGCTCCAGTCATATGAATCAGGGGTTTCGGGCTCTTTCAGCGGATCGCCAATGCGGACTTCTCTAAACGGAACTGCCGCCTTGTGCTCTCTCACCCATCTCACTACTCTGGGGTCTATATCAGTATAGACAACATCAGCTCCTTCCATGGCTAATTTAGCTAGCCAATCTCCATAAAACCCTGCAATGCCGAATATCAAATCCCCCTTCTCGATGCCTAATTTACCCGAGATGTTTTCATCATCAGCAGGGAATCGGGACTGATGAGGTAATCCATGACCCATCCCTGCTGAAAAACCTCCGATATTTCTACGCTTCTTGATTTGCTCCAGACTGGGAACGATGATAACGGACGAACCAGAGCTGCCCTTCTTATTCGGAACCCACTGGATCATGCCGAAAGAACTCTTAGTCCGCCAGTCCGGATCCCCCTCAGCCAACTCAGCTGCCTTCTCCTCACCGATATCAAGCACCACTTCAGACTTTACCGTCCGCGCGATCAGGAAACTTGAGGGCCAATACTTACCTACTTCAGCTATACGGTCAGAGTAGCCCCAATGCCTATCACCGACCAGCCTTCTATAATTAAGGTCACCCACAAAGATCGTAGCGTCGGATTGGGAAAAATGCCGGTGTAAATCTGCGGGCAGCTCTGTAAACGGCAATCCCGTAGTCCAGAAACCATCATCCCTCATCATAAGTCTTCCGTCGCTGATATGTTTATTTATCCGGTCCAAAATAAAGCCTAAATAACGGTATTCATCCCTTGCGCGTTCAAGGCGCCAGAGTAAATAAGCAACATCTTTCCTTGTCGCATCATTTACGAAATAGGGGTGGTTCTTAAGATGCAGATAGATTTTATTTACATATCCTGCGTCCAAAAGCATGCCGATTAAAACAAATGCTATGGTCAGTTCTTTGCCGGCATTGTCTAAGACTATGTCCAGCTGTTTGAATTTCTTATCCCCCAGATCTTGAAGAAATTTACCATCGCCATCTTCAAACAATCCTTCCTGATTTTCGTATAGGGTGTTTTCAAGAATTTTTACTTTTCCAGAAATTAACCCGTTTGGCTTATAATAATAGGAAAAATCTTCCTCTTCGGGAAAATAGGCTATGCCGGTCGTCCTATCCGAGGATTTGTTAAATTCCACTAATAACCTGATGAACCACCACAAAACCGCCCCTAAAATAAAGTCAAACATGACGCTGGTGAAGGTAAGGGCATTATCGTAAGCTACCGGGACAGCCATCCCGACAGGGGAGCCAATTTTTCTAAGGACAAAAGGATCCTTGCCTTCATGCTCTCCGCCCCAGTATCCGATCGCCTCCAGGAAGCGGATATAAAAGTAACTCTCTGCAATAGCAAAAGGTATTGCGTCAAACCAGCTCCCGTACCCTGCCATAGTCTTATTCCAGAAAGCGGCATTAGGAACTCTGCTCTCCGGATCAAGTAGGGTAAACGGTGAAGCATTCAGGATCTCATCCCTTAATATTGAGAGCTCCCGCTGTGAGGGAGCATCAAAGATTAACTCCTGTATAGCTGTTGACGGGACATTTTCTGCCAGGCGGTACATCGTCTTCTCTGCCCATGACCCTCTATCACTAGTCAGCACTAAGGGCGGCTTAGATTCAGCAGAAACTGAGGTATTCGGCGAGCCGGAGTGGCGGTAGGGCTTCCTGCGCTTAGTTCCGGGCTTCCAACGGCCGATCGGTGTCCGCTTGTAGCTTCTATTCCCGGAAACCCTCAGCCCCTCCTGCACCCCCCGGTATACCCAGGAAAAGAGAGCCGAGCTGGTCATTACCCTCCTAAGTCCAAAAATAGTAACGCCACCCCCCTCCATATTTTCAAGCAACTTGCAGGCTAATGAGATATTGTCTAAATTTTTCATATCCCTCCGGCCGGAGAAGAACCGCCCACCCTTCCTACACGCTTTTTTCAATGACTCATAAGCCTTATCTTCCTCGCCTGTAAACAGCTGATAGGTGGCTAAAATAATATGGGCCCTGTAGAATCTATATGACCGTGAATCGTACTGGATCGTCAGCTCGGCGTACTCCACCGCCTTGCTGATCTTCCTTGTTCTCAGGTAAAGATCAGAGAGCTGAAAGATACACGCAGCGCAACTCTTACGATATACCGGATAAGAACTATACTCCTTAAGGGCTGCTAATCGATCCTCTAAGTATCTTATCGAGGCTATGGGATCCCCTTCATCTCTATCCAATCTTAATGCCTCTTTCAGCATACCGGAGGCAATCTTCCAGAGCGCGTATCCCGGCCTCCTTATAGCTGAGCTTGAGCGATTGGGCGAAGAGGTAGTCTCCTGCTCAGCAGAAACAGAATATTGAGGAGCTTTTTGGAATAAAATTCCCTTCATCATCGTATAATGCCCTTTCCTGATCCCGGTCTCCGGGATAGAAATATCCCAACTTTCGAGAACTACAAGGCCACGCTCTCTAAAGCTGGTGATCACGTGCTCCTCTTTCGCGTGAACACCGACACCTCGCACTCTAATCCGCCCATCCCTAATCTCCGCAAGCAAATCATCTTCTCTCCCATAAAATACTATCTCGTCAACTCTTTCTTCTTGAGAAGTTCTCAATGAAAGCAAAAGAGAATAATCGGGATTGTTTGCCAAAGATAAATAGGTTTTAGCAAGACGTCCTTCCCCAACAAGTCGTTCAAGAATTCTTGCACATATCGCATACCTTTTACGATACCATTCCCCCTCTGGTTCATCTTGCCCAATAAATAAATCTTCAACCAAAGAAACCAATCCTCCTGGTTTTAGAACTCTCCTGACTTCTTCATTAACTCGTTCTCTATCTTTTGGTTCACGTATGCTGTCTCTCAAGCGGTGCATTATAATGGCACCAACCGAATTATCGGGTAATGGCAATCCTCTCGTTACATCTACAATCCTATAAGCGATTGCCGGATTGGGTGCTGAAAGTAGTTCACCGAAGACACTAGGATTGTCTCCGTCCAAAACATTAACACCACTATCTTTTGCATTCGTATTTGCAGTAGACACCAATGTAGCGTCTTTTTCCAACCCTAATAACCGAAACTTATCACTTTGTTGTAGTGTCCATAAAGTTATCCTACCAGTCGAAGACCCCAAATCAACAATAACTACTCTTTCATTATTCTGAAGATCCCATTCAAGTAATTTTCTTACAAGACGCTCTGGAAATCTTAACCAATAACGGTCTTCCCCTCCTATAAAACCCTTAATACCATCTTTCCCATCTTTCTTAGCGCCACGACCCCTTCGAACTTGTTCATGGTTGGCGGGCGAAGAGGCACTTCGGCCGGGCAAAGATGGAGTGGACTCTGGCCATAAAAACACGTAACGGCCCGAGGCAAACCTCGATGTATGCCCTCTAGACACATCATCCTCACCTTCCTTCAACAGAAAAGGATAACTAACCACGGCTACGCCTTTATTAGTGGTCAAAACATATGACTCATCATTCGGATTCCTACGCACAGGATAAGCCCTTACGCTCTTGATAGGGAGACTCTTTGGCAAGTTATCCAATATGCCTTTTACTTCTTTTTCGCCACCCTTATCGTATGTCACAATCAGTTCTAACTCAGTAATGCCGGAAATTATCAACTTCTCAACCGCGTCATCCAATGCGCAAAACTGCTCTGGGTCTGTATGCAATCTGCCCATGACAAGTTTTTGACCGCGCCTGCCCCTGAAGCTGATATCTCTGCACGCTTCGTATTTATCGCCTAATATTGAGTATTTATCGATTTTATCTATTCCTGCCTCAACTTGAACTATACTAAGCGCCTCACAAAAAACCAAAACTCCTTCCGGAACCTCGCAGATCCGAGTTATTTTCTTGGGTAACTGAACCTCTCTGGCTTTACCGCTACGGTCCGTACGGTAGTGCCTGCCTACCAAAAAGTTATCATAACCGAGTGCCGTAATGTTGCTTCGCCTTGAAACTCGAAAAGGAAGACGCTTTCCTCTCCCTAAGTATTTTTTGGCTAATTTCATAATCTGGATCTGCCTGCATAATCTATCTTCTAATTCTCCCAGGAAGGCTTCTATTTGCTCTGGCTTTAGCTCTCTAATAAGCCTCCCTACTTTCCTCTGGTCAAGGGTAACCTTAGTTATAGCTTCCTGATATTTCGCAAGTAAATCTTCGTAATCTTGCTCTCTGCCATGCCTGACTACATCCTCAATCTCACCAGCAATATTCTTTAGTGCCCTGCTCTTAATCCTACCCGCGCCTTTTAAGGCCTTCCTGATCAATACCTCTCTTTGCGCAGGATTCATTCCTCCCTGCTGACTAACTGGTCCTCCGCCAGAAATCCTGCGGCCGGGCGAAGGGGCGGCGGATCCTTGCGATTTGAAAATAGGGAACAACCCTGAATCAGCTAAAACTTTATTTCCCGTTTCGTGAAAATACTCAACCACTCTCTTCTGGACGATTAACGCTGCCAAGGGATTCACTACGGTATCGCGCTTATAAGCTTCGGTATACAAATCAATATCATCCGGGCTCCATGTAATAACAACATCTTTATCTGTTTCTATCAGAAGTCGGCCATCTGCGCCTCTGGAAAACCTGGAATAATGGCCATGATAATGCGGTAAAAGTTGTAATGCCCATGCTAAAACACTAGCGGGAGACAGTGTTGCAGACATTACGCTCGCTATTTTGGGAAATTTATCCTGGCATGCCTCTATGGGCATCAGCTGCTCAACAAATCCCAGATTCTCTCCTGTCCGAGACAAGGGTTTTGAGACAAGCTTCATTTCAATCATCCGATCCATGACCTCTTCTTTAATCGCAGGATGCAGAAGTATAACAAGTTTCCTTAATAATACCCCCACCGTACCGCGAAACCCGGTATCGACTAAAAGAATCTTTCCGTCCGGCGGCTGATCAACTTCTGCTGTGTTGACATAGTCGGTAGTTAATCCGAATCGCGCCAAAAACTCTGCTGAATCTGTATCTGGAGCATACCAGAATATCTGTCTTAGTAAATCAACGCCTCCCGGAAACAACATAATCTTTTCCGATTCTTCTCTGCCGTGTAATGCGGTTTTTAAGGCATCGTAAAGCACTTCCATGCCTCTTCCAACAACCAAAACTTTTTTATATTTATGGATATTCTGCAGTATCTTTACGGCCATTCTATAAAGATAGGGGAGCAAGTTTTCTAACTCTGTCTTAATGGTTTTAGAATTCATTACTAACTGTAAGAAGAGATCCGGGGCTTCTGGGAGTAGGCTTTTCGCTACGGCCTGAATATCCTGCCCAGAAACATCCTTTCTTAAGAATTCTCCCGGCTCCGGCCTATTTCTTGTTAATGCGCCATCTGCTTCTATAGTAATAATACTGGATGTTCCCGCGGAGCCCGGAACGGGAAGAGCGGCGAGCAAAGAGGCGGCGGGATTATCCTCCCCGGTTGGTTCTGGCTGGGCTGGCGCGCGCTTAAGCTTCTCTGGTAATAGCACGACATCGGTCCTTGCGTCCTGAATTTTGCTGCGCAATTCTTCGGCATTCCGTAGGCAAGTACTCAGTTGAGCTGCTTCCCCGCTGCACCCGTTTTCCCTAATGAGCTTGGAGTAAATTTCGATGGCAATCTCGCACTGTGCTAAAGCCTCTTTTCTCCTGCCGTGCCTGACGTCTCCCATGATTCTTTGCGCGCGCCTAAGGGCTCTGTTTGCTTTAATCAGTTTTTTAGCGAATTTCCCCGGCACATCTGCAGGATTAACAAAAAACATCCCTATCCCCAGGGCCAGAAGTGGCAGGACGGATAATATAATCGAGCCCACATAAGGCCAATCATACTTCCCTAATTCATTGCCAGGAATCATGAGGAACTGCTGGAAGAAGTCTGCTAACCGCAGGATCGCCAAAAAGTGAAGGCCGATGATGCCGATCCCAAGAATGATTCCGGCTACCCGGCAAACTGCGAATAATTTTGAATACCGGCCTTGCGGATTTTGAGTAGCAACTTCCCACAGGATAGCTTCTGCTCTGCTGGCCACACTTTTGCTAACCCGCTTCAGCCACCCGAACAATGAGCTGAAGATCTGGGTTACAGAGATACAGGTATCACCGAATATCTTGACTGCAGCGATTTCGGTCAATGAACCCGTCTCTCCCAGACCCGGGAGCTTGCTTGAGGCGCGGGAGAATAACTCCTGGATGAGGAATTCGCTTAATTTTGGATGGTCGCTAAGCTGGGCAGCGATGGCAAAGGGATATCCTATTGTCGGCCAGCCGCAGAAGATCAAGGCCTTCCAGCAGCGCAGGCGCGTAAAGATCAAGGTAAGGCTAAACCTGATTATCCCGTCCATAAAAGCCAAGAAGAACCACCAGAGATTAAAGGTTGAGATGAACCGCCATAGAAAAGTGACATTAGCAGTCGTACCCACAAAGGGCGGGTTAAACACCTTGGCTATAGTGTAAAGGGTAAAGAGGTTTAAGACATCCACAACCTCTCCGTCATTAAGCTGGCTCTTTAGCTTCTCTGGTTCTTTAAGCCTTCCGATAGCGGCAGCCTCATCTATCCAGCTGCCGATCAACTTCCTGGCGTATTTAACGCGGTTCTGGCTGCTGTTCTTGGCAAAGGTAGTGCTCCAGAGATAGATAAAGAAGTCCCTCACCCTGCGCCAAAGCGATATTGCCCTGGCAAGCATAAACCTTGCCTTCAATAGCATCACCCGGCGCAATAATTTTAATGATGATAAGATTCTAATTGCCCGCAGCAGATACCTACCCGGATGCATGATCACCCTATGCAATGAGGCAGGGGCAGCCTTAAGCAGAGAATGCATGCTCTGCACAAAGGAATTGGCAAATTTTCCTTCTTGGCGCAATCTCTGCCTGTATCTCTGCGCCTTCTCTACTGAAATCACGCCCTTGATCTCGGCATGGATGATCACTGCTTCAAGGCGTTTTGCCCGCTCCTGCGGGCAGTTACGGACTCCCCGCAGATAACGGAATAAGCGGCTATATGCAGAGGATTCAGCGGCGATCCAATTGTGCGTCGATCTCTTCAGCAAATAATAATTCTTCTCTAAGGCCTCCAGCCTCTCTTGGCCCAATCTATCCTTCAGCCACTCCCGATTACCCTCAATAAAATCCTTCAGCTTTGCAAAATCTACGGCATCGGCAAAGGGCGGGAAGGTCCCGTTACTTAGGCTGGCGCGTAGATACTTAAACTCTGAATATACGATGTAGACAATAAAGGGTATGCCGATCAACAGCCAGAGCACAAAGACAGGCTTAGCCAGGCTCTTGACCGGAGGGATCGCCCCTAAGAAGGTATAATTCATCAGAAGCACATAAAGTAGGACTCCCGCTAATAATAACCCGGCGGCGATAAAGGTGACCAGGAAGCCCGGGAGCCCCGGCTTGGTGTCTATCCAGACATCTTTAGAGACATTACTGGGGGCGTTAAGCTGATCCGGGTCAGTCTGCCTGGCGTGGCTGAGCATAAACCCTGCCCGGCAGAGATACTCAAACCGCTCCCGCATTACCTGGCGGATCGGGCCGATCTCACCTTTGGGGCGGTGGCCGAATCTGCGTTTACCGAAAAGCCGCAAAACCAAACGTTGGATAAAATAGCGGTCAGCTGCTGCCGGCTTGATACGCTCAAAACCCTCTACCCATTCATTTATATGCACAAAACTTCCCCGCCCCCGGTCATAATAAGTAGCCAACTGCTCGGGGATGACTTTCCTGCCCTCCTTTGCCTCCATCAGCGCGGCGATGATCCGGTCAGCGTAATGCGCTGAGAGTGCGGCGTCCGCGCTCCACCTGAAGGAGAAGAGTGAGCCCCTGCCGAACCTGCGCACCATATCAATGAATAATACCCCTACCTTCTTCAGCGGGCCGTAACCTTTACCTGCCGCCTTAAAACGCCTGCCTTCTAAATCAACAACCTCTATCTGATAGGTCCTGCCGGCTAAGCCCTGCCCGGCCTCTTCGATATGGGTTATCTGCCAGGTCTCCAGGTTGCCGTCCTGCGTGACCACCCTTACTGACTTTGTCCTTCCGAATTGTATATTCTCTGGCTGCGCCTGTCCCCTCGGCCCTCCGATCCAATCCTTCTGGATCTCAATCTGAGATTCCGTATCCTCCCTTGAGTCGGGACCAAGAGGTGAAGAGGCGACGGGAGAGCTGGAGCGGATGGACGAGGATGCAGGGTTATGGGATCTGTCAAGGATATCCTCCGCGAAGATCGTCATCTGAGCCAGGTAATCATCGATACGACCAAAGGGATGAGGGCATCTTTGTTTCATCCTCCCTGCCAGAGCGCTTCTGCCTACGCCCACTCTTCCATCATGAAGAAGAATGATCCCGAACATCGCTCTTGCGGCAGCCTTTACATCCTGACCATAAAGAGTCAGCACCCGACTTAAGATAAATGCTCCCAGGGGATGTATCGGGGCGCGACACCTGAGAAGCTCTTCTCTGATCCTTGCCTTGGACCATTTATCTATAGTGTAACTACCCATTGCAATATCTAAGGCCTCCAGATATCCAGCAGCTTTAGGGTCGGGATAACAATGGGGCAGACAATCCGGTTCTTTCAGGTTAACGAATGCCCTTTCATCTCTTCCTCTTAGCGCTTCCCCAAATAAATTATGGATCTTTTCATAATAAATCCTGCCAACTTCAGCATTTCTTCTCATCCTTTGTAGTTGCGCTTGCGGATCTCCTTCTAGAGTAGCTACAAGCAACTTTAATAGATAATCATACGCCTCAAGAACTGCGCGGGAATCATGTAGCTCATTCTCACCTCTAAGCTGACGAAATATTGCATGACCTGCTTCAGAATGTATGGAATTGCGCATCTGCTGCGCTTGCCCGGGGAAGATTTTAATTAAAAGGGTCCGCTTTGAGCAGGAAAAATAACTTGAACAATATAGTCGCAGTTCCGGATGATCCAAGAGATAGCTGAATAATATAAAAGGTAAAACATGCCTGTATGTACGGACAGAATCGCTGATCTGATCCCTTAATGGCTTGTCGCCGGAAGCACGCTGTCGCTGCCTCCTTAATTCCCTTATTGTCTGTTTAAGCTGCCAATAATCACCGAGGGGCTCTATCCTGCCCAGCTTTAGTACGCGATATTTCGCCAAAGCCAACTGTTGTGCTTCGGTTAAACCGATAATCGGAGCAACAAGCTCTACCGTACTCATAAATTCCTGTTTCAGGGCTGCGTCCTCAGCAGCAACTCCTAATAATTCTAATGAATAGGGATTATAGAAAACAACTTGTAGGGGAAGAATCAATGATTCGTCGATATTTGTCCGCGGGCGCCCGAGCTGTGCGTACGCTTCCGATAATCTGCGTAAAGCGTTTAATACTGCATTAATTTTTTTATGCGGGGCCTGGTTAAACCTAACAAGCAACTCTTTTGTGGCAGGATTAATCGCATCAGGGCTTCTGACGGAAGAGCTTGCCCCGAACCCGCAAGTAAAAGAATATTCATTTGAAATATCTTTTAAGATAAAGGAAATAGATGAGCTGGAACGGCTGGGCGAAGAGGCGGCGGACGGTGCGGTCTTTTTCCTAAGCCGCATAAACCAGCCGTAATGAGCTTCGGGGTTTTCACTGGCTTTGTACTTCCTGGCCGCTTCGGAGGTCCGAGGAACCCTCATTGACAATATCTTTTCCTCCAGCCGTTCTATACCAGAGATGGAAATTTCTTTAAGGCCATCAATGGATGGAAAGCTATCCCCATAATCTTTTATTCCCGGTATACCTTTGGGCAAATCTGAAAACACCAAAGCGTCACCGTACTCCGGATTATTCGCAAAGTCATTGGTAACAAAATATCCGCCCTGCTTTAATCCGTTATATATATAATAGACAAAGCTTTTTCTGCCAACATATGAGTAACCATATTGATGCGGAATTTCCTGCCCTGCCCTTTGATAATAGCCGTCTATGCCTTCCTTTAATATCTTCGTTAATCTGCGGCTTTTCCAAGGACGGGTAATGTCGGCCTTGATAAATAAAATCTTATATTTTTCTTTTCTGCCATAATAATTCCAGTGGAATTTTATAGATGGACGGCCCGCATCCTCGCTTACACTTATCTTTGATAAATCTATCCCCAGCAAATCCAGCTCAAAAGCCAAAGCCGCAAGTAGTTCACGCTTTGTTCTTAAATTATCTTCCGCAACACACCCTCTGCTAAACTTTTCCTCTCTATAAAATCTACTTAGATGTTTTTTAATCTTGGCCCGTATCTCTGGGGGTGATAAATCAAAGAATGATTTCAAATCTGCAAGGTTAAATGCACCATATGCGGTATCCACAAGATAACCTATGCCGGCGTTGGTAGATAAAAGAAAATGAAAAATATCCATTCCTGCGCCGCCATATATCCACTTCCCTGCATTAACAAATTCTTTTATTTTTTTATCGTGCTGGACAAACAGACGATGCAATAAATCATTCTTAACACGCTGGGCGACGGGTGCAGAGGCAGACGCTTCTAATGCCTGAAGAGAGGTCTCCAGTAAAACTTCTCCCGAACTCATCACCACCCTTATCCTGCCGCTATTACGGAGCACCACATGCGGATAATCCCCCTTTAAGATGTTATTTTCTGTTGGGAAAATTACCGCGGTTTTCCCTTGTGAAGCTGCATTAAAACGATTAATAAAATCTTCCCCTACTCCGCCATCGACAAACACAGCCTTGCTTACCAAACAGGGAAATTCCCCAGAAGGAATGGGTATCTCAATAGGATTCTCTATGTCCTCCCAGCCATATAACTCTTTAATAAAACGGTCTATTACAGGCCCTTCTATACCTAATTTTTCCAATGTGCTTCTTAAGGTAAGAATGGTGTATTTATCGTATGAGTAATCGGTGTAGCAAGGATTAAAAAGCGTCACGCGTATCCTTATTCTCTTTCCTAAGGTACGGATAATATTCGCGTAACGTCTGGCATAATTATCTATTACTTTCTGCGGCAGGCTAAGGTCAGGGGAATTCCGAATAGCCGAAATAATATCATAACCTTTTTCGGATAGGCAAAGATGAAAAGACAGAGTAATGAGTATATGCCCTCTAGCCTCGCATAAAGCAGCTATCTTCTCGGCGAGTTGCTGGGCCTTCTTGTCTTTCCAGTCCCAGCCGCGGGTGGTGATACTAAAAACATTACCTGGATGCCTGCGGGTAGCAAATTCAAGTACGCCATAGAAGGAAACGCCGAAGAAAGGATCCTGGTATTGTAAAAGTTCATTGTTATACCACAGCCGGCTATGATCGATGATCTTTTGTAAGGCTACCGGCAAGGGATCGATGCTGGTTTCGGAGGCATGATTATCCAGGCAACAATGCTGGCAAGAATCCAGGCAACCCTGGGCAATCCCGTAACCATATACGCAAGCGTTCTCTAAGGTAAACCAATACCACCAATTATCAGGATCGTTTCCCTCTTCATCTATCTCTATATGTTGCGGGTCAGGCATAAGCGCTAGAATATTCCTTGCCTCTTGAAGCGACTGCCTGCTGACGCTTTTTCCTCCTATCCCTTTAATCAATGATTCCGTGCGCCTGCTGACTTCTTTGCCTTTAGCGCTTAAAATATCCTGATAAGCTGTAAACATCCGCTGCATCCGTGATAGTCCTGTTAGTGCAGAGGTAAGACGTGCAGCAGAGCGTAGTCCCTGCTTGGCAAAGGCAGAATCAAGATTAGAGCCTGGCCTGATTATCACGATATTTAAACGATCCTTTCCATTTCTGTAGTAGGTATGCAATTTGGTCTTATCTAGCCAAAGGGTGACCGAGGTTACTCTCGGAAACTGCTTAACCATCTCCCGATGGTAATAATGTTCATATATCCTCTTAAGAAAACCTGTGATGCGCTTATCCTTACTTACCCTTGCTGCATTATACTCAAAAAGCTCTCCCCCTCCTTCAATGATCTTCAAGGCATCTTCAAGCGTAAAATCGTCTTCGTACCAGATAGCTGTAGACGGCAGATAAGCAGTAAACTCTCGCTGACCTGATCTAAGCGCCTCCCGCGCATATATTGTCAAGCTCGTGGCCAAACAGCATGAAACAGATCCCCCCATGAATATTGCCGAATCCTCCGGCTGATCAGGCACCTGGAATTCCCCTTGATTACTATATTGACGCCTGATGAATCTTCTATGCTCAAATCCCCCTGAAAGACGGATGCTTGCGTCAGCTAATAGGATTATGCTCTCACATCCTCGGCTATGCCTGTTGTAAGCTGCAACCTCCCTGGGATCCCTACTGGGATGAGTTAAAATAGCTACTTTCGGCTTTAGGGGCGAAGAGGCCCTTTGACATTCAGTAATAGTAATTACCCCTCTTTCAACTGTGCTTAGTCTGCCGAACACTCCATGCAAGATCCCTCTGAATACAGCCGCGAATGTAGCAATGTCTCTATGAAGCAATGCATATTTGATTGTAAGATATGTTGCATGCACTAGTTTAAAGATTAATGCAATCCTGTACTCAGGAAATTTTATTATTAGATAGGTTATATTCCTTTTGTAGAAATAGACCGTAAACGGGCTGTATCGCCCCTGGCTGGCCCTACCTACTTTATGCCATATTTTCGCTTCGGGAGCATAAACACACCTAAAACCGGCTCTTCTTGCCCTAAAGCACCATTCTCCGTCCTCCATATATAGATACAGCTCTTTGTTCATCCCGCCTACCAGATTATAAAGGTCCTTTTTCACCAGAAGGGCTGCGCCGGATACAAAATCGACTTCCCTCTGAAAATCATGCTGCCCCTTATCTATCTCATTACGCCCAAGTGCACTCCTGTGTAATATTCGCCCTGCGTCGCATATAGTATCAGGCCGATCATAATAATAGATCTTCGCTCCGACCATACCTATATTTCTTCTACTTTCCGCAGCATTTACTAAATGAGAAAGCACATCCGCATCTATTACGCAGTCATTGTTGAGTAGAAACAAATAATCAGCCCCGCTTTCTATTGCTCTCTCCATGCACAGATTTACGCCTTCCGCAAAGCCTAAATTTACCTCGCTCTCAATCAGGGTCATTTTTGGCAGCCCTGGGAATCTTTTTTTCAGTCCGTTTTTGTGGCGCGTTAAAAATCCGTAAGGAGAACCATTATCCAATAGTATAATCTCGTGGTTAGGGTAATTAAGATCTTCTAGATTTCCCAGCAATTCTAAGGTATCCCTTTCCCCATGCTTATCACTCACACCATAATGTAAAATTATGATCACTACTTTAGGCGCGGCGGGTCCTTCGGTCTTGCTCGGGATGGGAGAGCTGGAGTGGCCACCGCCGCCCCGTATCCCATTTAGGCGATCCTCAACCAGATTCGCCTGTTGAGAAAACGCATCTGCCCTTACGTAGTCGGCGTGTTGCCGGGTCACAGCTGCTTTTCTCCGGGCTAACTTCGCTGCTTCGCAGTATAATTGGAAGAGTAAACGCAGCTCCTCAGCGCATATTGTTTTTCTATCTTGAATCTTGCCAATAAGTTCCTTCTGTAATTCCGCTGAAGCGACATAAGCGAGAATAGCTGAGTCAAAATCTACCGTTTCTGCGGTAAGGTCCAACTTCTTCTTCCTGACCACCGCCACCCTGAACCGGCTGCGCGCTGCCCACGATAAATGCCTTAGTGGTTCATCCACAGCTGTATCTCGGTATAGCCCCAGCTCTATATCTGCGGCCCTTTGATAATAAACCTGCGCCTCTTCAAGCAAGCTGATAGCCTGGTCATAATCGCTGCTTCCCTCGGCTCTGGTAGCCTGCCTTTCCTTGTAACTTCCTATTTTATAGTTTGCGTTCGATATATACCCGATATGCTGCGTAGCGGCAGGCAGTAAAGCTTGCAGATCAAGCGCAAAAGTATAAAACTCAATCGCCAAGGGCCAATCTTGGGGATTATCGCTATCGTTGAGCGCCCCTGCAAGGTAGAAAAATTGCCTGGCAATCTGGCTGATCTCATATGGCCATTCCTGCGGGTGGTGTTTTTTGAACACTATAAAGATATCATTTACGCCTCGAAAGATACTTTCGATAAGTTCATGCTCATCCCTGCAGAAGGCGCGACTACTACATTTGACTAATGTGGATACTGCCCAATAATAATCTTCAATGGCTAATGCCGAATAGCGCCTCTCTACATCGCTATCCGTATCCATTCCTAATGCTTCCTTGCACAAATCGGCTGCCTTGGCGAAAAGTTTTGCCGCCTTCCGCCGCCCCTGCGGATCATTAGCCAAATCTGCTTTCTGGGCACAAGATAAAGCCGCCTTGCCTAAATTTACTGCCTGATTATTTTCCTGCGGCGCGGAGGCGGCTGGCGGCTGCGGATCAGGCAGACAGATAGTAACGCAGGATGCGTTCTTATCAAAGCGTGTCTTCGCTCCCAGCATCTCAATGGCTCTTAGGACAAATTTAAAATCAAGGCTATAAGAAGATTTCATTCCGGAAACGCTAAAGTAGTTAACCTGTCCGCTTAAATCAAAAACCCTAGCCACCTTCTCGCCCAGCGCCATATTGCTCTTGAAAACC
>JBHPDM010000010.1:0-41065 GCA_042577285.1 Candidatus Omnitrophota bacterium | reverse complement strand
TTACGTAAGACGTTACGGGAGAGAGGCGTAAACCGTAGTGCACGGCAAAAAATTTGAGCACGCGCAGGCAAGGCCGCAATATCACTGTTTAATTGTTACTGAAAAAGCATGAAAAGGTCTATACCTATTATTCTTATCCTGTTTATGCTGGCGGGAGCGGTGTATCTACTCAGGAATACGACCTGTCCGTTTTATCAGGCTGCGGTGAAGGTAGAGAAGGCGCAGGCAAAGATGGATGTGGGGGCTTCTGAAGAGAAGATACTCCGGCTGCTAAAGAAGCGTAAAGATGAGTTGGCAATGATAGAGGCAAAAAGACTGCTCGCAAGTGACCCGGATAATCTAACTGCCATGTGGGCAAGGGCAGAGGTCCTGCGCAGGGATTATGATTATACTGAATCCGAAGAACTATTGGACCAGATCCTATCCAAACACCCCGCACATGCGCCAAGCCTGATCAGCCTCTCCTATATCAGGTATCATGACGGCAGATTCAAGGAGGCTCTTTTGATACTTGAGCGCGTACTAAAGCTTGCCGACTTAAAAAGAGAGGACAAGGCGATGGCCTACATGCTTATGGGTACGATCAACGCAAAAAAATCATCGACTGGGAATCTCCTCGATAAGATCCTTTACGGGACGCGCATCAAGGGATACTTTACAAAAGCTAGATCAATCGCTCCTGAACTTCCTGAGGTACACCTTGGCCTGGGGGCCTTCTACCTGCTTGCTCCGGGAATTTCCGGCGGGAGCCTTGATAAGGCTATAGAGGAACTGAAAATCGCCGTAGAACTAACCCCTAATTTTGCCACGCCCTATGCCCGCCTGGCGCAGGCCTATAAAAGAAAAGGTGATCTGGATAAGTTCGACTATTACATAAGCCGCGTAAAAGAGCTAAACCCTGAAAACGAAACCCTGAAAGAAATCCTCGCCGAACAGTAACCGTGAAAAATAACTTTATCGCGCAAATCACCTGCATAATGTTTTGCCTCCTATTACTCTCCGCTTGCGATAGGAGCAAGCTCTACAAAGAAACCCGCCTCCTAATGGGGACATTCGTCACTGTTCAGTCGCCTGACAAGGAAGCTATCCCTATCGCATTTGACGAGATCGAAAGGGTTGAAGAACTGCTAAGCAAGTTTAAGGAAGAAAGTGAAGTCTCACGCCTTAACCAGACAGGACAGCTACAGGTAAGCGATGATACATTTTATCTGCTCAAGAAGGCAAGGGAGTTCTGGCAGAAGAGTAACGGGGCATTTGATATAAGTATCGGGCCGCTCTTAGACCTCTGGGGCTTTACTAACGGCGAATACCGCGTCCCTTCACAGGATGAGATCATGAAGATCTTAGCCAGCGTGGGCACGGATAAGATCAGCCTAAACGATAAAGATAACCTGGTGAAATTTGACGCGGAGGGGATGAAGATCGACCTGGGCGCGATCGCTAAAGGCTATGCCGTCGACAGCGCGATAAAAAAAATAAAGGCTGCCGGCATAAACAGCTGCCTGATAGATGCCGGTGGGGATATATATGCGCTGGGAGTCAGGTTGAATGAAGCCTGGAGCATCGGGATTCAGGATCCCCGTCAAGGAGCCGTAAAAGAGAATATCAAGATCAGCAATAGAGGAATAGCTACTTCAGGGGATTACGAGCGTTATTTTAAGAGGGGCAACCGGCGCTATACGCACATCCTTGACCCTAAAACCGGCTACCCTGTGCAGGGAAGAATAGCTTCTGTGACTGTGGTGGCTGGCGACTGCCTTACCGCGGATGCAATAGCTACTGCCATATTTGTCCTGGGCAAAGAAAAAGGGGAAGCATTCGCGCAACGTTTTGCAGATACGCAAGTAACGATAATCTCGGATCAAGACCTAAACCTGAAATCTTATCCTTGACACAGGGAGTTTAAGGGGATAAAATAATTTCTTATGAAAAAACAATTACGGAAAAGAATCGATGTCTTTGCCCTATTTCTTCCTGAAATAAAGAGCCAGCTGCAGAAGAAGGATTTTCCGGCCTTAAAGGAAACCCTTAACAACATCCACTCCATAGATCTGGCCGAAGGCTGGGGATACCTGGAGCATACGGAGAGGATCCTGGTCTTTAAACTCCTTAAGCCCAAAAGAGCGGTTGAGGTATTTGAGAACCTGAAGCTTCAGGAGCAATCCTATATCCTGAACAACCTTGAGAACGATGAAGTCTCACAGATCCTCAACGAGATGGCGCCTGACGAGAGGGCTGACCTTTTCAAAGAGCTCTCGCCCAAAGTCTCAAAAAAAATGATCGATCTAGTGAATAAAGAAGAGGCAAAAGACCTAAGGAGCCTGCTGGTCTATGAAGAAGGGACAGTGGGAAGCCTGATGACCACGGACTTCGTGGAACTAAAAAAAGAGATGACGGCTAAGCAGGCGCTGGTCTTTGTCCAGGAGAACTTCCGCGTAGAGCATCCGGAGAACATCTACTCCATCTTTGTCACTGACGAATTTCATAAACTGACCGGCAGCACCACCCTGCAGGACCTTTTAAAGGCGCCTCCGGATATCCAGATCAAAGATATCATGACCAGGGCGGATCTGATCAAGATCGACGTAGATACCGAGATGGAGGACGTGGTCAACTGGTTTAAGAAATACGACCTGGTCGACGCCCCGATAGTGGATAAGAATAATACCCTGCTGGGGACACTGGCGGTCGACGACATCGTCGAGTCGATGGAAAAACAGACTACTACGGATATATACGAGATCGGAAAAATGGACGCTAAGGGCGGCAAGATCATCAGCTACGCCAAGGCTACGACCATGGACTTGATCAAACGCCGCGCCGGATGGCTGATCCTGCTTTTGGTCTTTGATTTCCTCACCGGTACGGTACTTAAAAACTTCGAGCATATCCTGAACCTGGTGGTGCCTTTGGTCTTTTTTATGCCGATGCTTTTAGCCGCAGGAGGAAACGCCGGCACCCAGACATCGATCACGGTGATCCGGGGCATGGCAACCGGCGATGTGAATTATAAAAACGTCTTTAAGGTGATCCGCCTGGAGATGATCACGGCGCTTTTGATGGGAATTATCGTCGGGGTAGTCGCATTCGGCAGGGCGATGCTGCTGCAGAAAGATTTTGCTATCGCGCTGGTGGTAGGATTGACGATGCTTGCGATCGCGGTCCTGGCCATATCTACGGGTTTGTTCCTGCCCCTCTTTTCAAAAAAGGTCGGCCTTGACCCCGCTGCCCTGGCAGGGCCGATCACCACAAGCGTCATAGATGTTTTCGGCCTGATCATCTACTTCAAGATCGCCCAGGCCTTTATTCCTGCGCTGAGGTTCTGATATGGAAAAGATCACACCTGAACTGATCAGATCGCTTAAAGGAAAGCGTAAGATCGCTATGCTCACCGCATATGATCACCCCTTAGCTTCATTAGTCGATAAGGCGGGTATTGATATGATCCTGGTAGGGGATTCTGTGGCTAATGTAGTTCTGGGCCTTGACTCCACAACTCAAGTCGGAATGAGCGAGATGCTGCATCACGCTAAGGCTGTGACCCGCGCGGTAAAGCGGGCGCTAGTGATCGGTGACATGCCCTATGAATCATACCAAGTAAACCCCTCGGAATCAGTGAAAAACGCAAAGAGGTTTATTAAGGAAGCCGGCTGTGACGCAGTTAAGCTGGAGTGGTTTGATAAGTGCCTTGAAGTGACAAAAGAGATCATCGCCGCGGGAGTCCCGGTGATGGGACACATCGGCCTTACCCCGCAGACTGCGGATAAATTGGGGGGGTTTAAGGTACAAGGAAAAGACGCAGAGAGAGCAGCCCAGCTGATAGAACAGGCAAAGCAGCTTGAAGAGTCAGGATGCTTCTCTATTGTGCTCGAATGCGTCCCTGATAAGGTCGCCGCAGCGATCACTATGAGCATAAAAATACCCACCATCGGTATCGGAGCAGGAATAGATTGCGACGGACAGGTCCTGGTAACGCATGACCTCCTGGGCCTCTTTGAGCGCTTTACGCCCAAATTCGTCAAGAAATACGCAAAGCTCTCCACGCAAATCCAAAAAGCGGTAGAAGAGTTTAAACATGAGGTAGAGGAGGGGGAGTTTCCCGGGCCGGAGCACTCTTTCAGCATAAAAGACGAGGAATTAAAAAAATTAAAGCTGGACTAAATACTTATCCCTTGACTTTAAGGACGATTTAAGATAGATATAAAGGGCCGTTATGGAAAAATCAATAGAAAAAATAGTTTCATTGTGCAAGCGCAGGGGGCTGATCCTGCAATCTTCAGATATCTACGGGGGCCTGAGCAACACCTGGGACTACGGGCCATACGGGGTTGAGCTGAAAAACAACCTGAAGCGCGCCTGGTGGAAGTCAAGCGTGCACGACCGGGATGATATCTTCGGGATGGATGCGGCGATCCTGATGCACCCGAAGGTCTGGGAGGCCTCAGGCCACGTGGGAAACTTCTTTGACTTGAAGAGCGATTGTAAATCATGCAATAAGCGCTTCAAGGCCGCTGACCTTAAGGGCAAATTGATCTGCCCGGAATGCTCAGGCGAACTCACAGAAGCCAGGCCTTTTAATCTGATGTTTAAGACTTATCAGGGCCCGGTCGAAGATGCGGCAAACCAGATCTACCTGAGGCCTGAGACAGCGCAGGGGATGTTCGTAAACTTCCTGAATATCCTTGATACCCGACACCCGAAGCTCCCCTTCGGCATGGCCCAGATCGGCAAGGCATTCCGCAACGAGATCACTCCGGGAAATTTTACCTTCAGGACGCGCGAGTTTGAACAGATGGAGATCGAATACTTTATCCGGCCTGAAGATGCTGATAAAGCGCTTGAAGAATGGATAGATATCCGCTTCAGCTGGTATACCGGCTTAGGTATAAATAAAACGAATCTTAAGAAGCGCAAACACTCTAAGGACGAACTTGCGCATTATGCAAAAGCATGTACAGATATAGAATACAACTTTCCCTTCGGATGGTCCGAGCTTGAGGGTATCGCCAACAGAACTGACTTTGACCTTAAGGAGCACTCACGGGTAAGCGGAAAAGAATTGCAGTATTTCGATGATGCTTCAAAGGAGAGGTTCTACCCCTACATCATCGAGCCCTCCGGCGGCGTAGACAGGGCACTCCTGGCATTCCTGGTCGATGCCTATGATGAAGAAAAGGTCAAGAAGGATCTACGGGTAGTCCTTAGGCTGCACAAAGACCTTGCGCCGGTCAAGGTCGCGGTATTCCCGCTGCTACGCAACCGCAGCGAGATCGTCGAGCTGGCAAGGAAGATATGCGCAGGGCTAAAAGAATCTTTTGTTACCGTATATGATGACACCGGCGCGATCGGGAAACTCTACCGCCGGCAGGATGAAGTCGGCACGCCGTATTGTGTGACGGTAGACGTGCAGTCTCTTGAGGATAAGAAAGTCACCGTCAGGGACAGGGATACGATGAAGCAGGAGAGGGTTTCGGTAGATAAATTAAAAGAATTTTTTACAACAAATCTATCTAACTAAGTAAGAGGGGGGCTTTTCAACAATGGCGGCAAAATTAGTTTACTTCTTCGGCGGAGGCAAGGCAGACGGCAAGGGGAGCATGAAGAACCTGCTCGGCGGCAAAGGCGCAAATTTGGGTGAGATGGCCGGCAATAAGAGCCTGCGCCTTCCGGTTCCTCCGGGATTTACGATCACCACTGATGTCTGCATTTATTACTACAAGAACGATAAAAGCTACCCTAAGGGTCTTAAGGGAGAAGTAGATAAGGCGATGGCCAAGGTCGAGAAGTTGATGGGGAGGAACTTCGGCGATCCAAATAATCCCCTGCTGGTTTCGGTGCGCTCCGGAGCAAGAAAATCCATGCCCGGGATGATGGAGACCGTGCTTAACGTCGGGCTCACCGAAAGGACTATTCCGGGCCTGGTCAAGATCTCAGGCGGAAACGAACGCTTTGCCTTTGACGCCTACAGGCGGCTGATCACGATGTATTCGGATGTAGTGATGGAGAAATCCGCCGGAATAGAACCCAAAGACGCGGAATCCGGGATCCGCAAACAGCTGGAAAAACTGATGCTGGCGATGAAAAAAGAATTGGGTTACAAGAGCGACACCGACCTCACCGCTATCGACCTTAAGAAACTCTGCTTGCAGTACAAGGCTAAGGTAAAGGAGGTCCTCGGCAGGGAATTTCCCGACGATGCCCGGGATCAGCTCTGGGGAGGGATCGGCGCGGTCTTCTCCTCCTGGAACGGCAAGAGGGCGGTGAGTTACCGCAGGATCGAGAAGATCCCGGATGTTTGGGGCACTGCGGTCAATGTCCAGACGATGGTCTTCGGCAATATGGGGGAGGGCTCAGCCACAGGAGTCGCCTTTACCCGCAATCCCGGCAACGGCGAAAACAAATTCTACGGAGAATTCCTTAATGACGCACAAGGAGAAGATGTGGTCGCCGGCACGCGTACCCCTGCGCCGATAAATGAATATTCAAGGTCCGAACAGAATAAGGATCTAAAGACCCTGGAGCAGGGGATGCCGAAGATCTACAAGGAGCTTTTTGATATCCAGGCGCGCCTGGAGAAACACTACCACGATATGCAGGACCTGGAATTTACGATCGAAAAGGGGCGCCTGTTCATGCTCCAGACCAGGGTTGGAAAACGCAACGGCCCGGCTGCGCTGCGTATGGCGATGGATATGTATAAAGGGAAACTGATCGATAAAAAAACCGCTGTATCGCGCGTCACCCCCGACCAGCTGGATGAACTGCTTCACCCGATAATCGACCCGGAGCAAGAGTTGACGCATAGGCCTTTAGCAAAAGGGCTGCCTGCTGGTCCGGGTGGCGCGGGAGGAGAGATAGTCTTTACCGCTCAGGATGCAGTGGATCAGGCTCGGCAGGGAAAGAAGGTCGTCCTTGTTCGCGAGGAGACAAACCCTGAAGATGTAGAGGGGATGCGCGCTGCCCAGGCGATCCTCACGGCGCGCGGAGGGATGACCTCGCACGCGGCATTAGTGGCTCGCGGTTGGGGAAAGTGCTGCATTGTCGGCTGCGCAGCCCTGCACGTAGACGCTGCAAAGAAGGAGTTGCGGGTAGGCGATAAGTCGATGAAAGAGGGCGACTGGCTTACATTAAACGGCACAAAAGGAAATGTCTATGAAGGAAAGCTTACTATGGCTGATGCAGCTAAAGAAAATAAGCTGCTCAGTGATTTCCTTAAACTCTGCGACTCGATAAAGAGGCTGGGCATCAGGACTAATGCTGACACGCCTGAGGACGCATCAAGGGCGCTGGACTTCGGAGCCGAAGGTATCGGACTCTTTAGGACCGAACATATGTTTTACGGTAAGCAGTCGCAAGAGCCGCTCTTTTGCCTGCGTAAGATGATCGTCTCAAAAACGCCGCAGGAGAGGGAGAAGGCGCTTGATGAACTCTTCCCTTACGTCAAGAAAGATATCAAGGCGACGCTGCAGGCGATGGATGGCCTGCCTGTTGTGATCCGCCTGATCGACCCGCCGCTTCATGAGTTCGTGCCACGTAAGGAGGAGAAGTTAGCCGAGCTTGCTAAGGAATTAAATATCAGCCTCCAGGAGCTAAAGAAGCGCTCGGATGCGCTGCATGAATCTAACCCGATGATGGGTCACAGGGGAGTCCGTTTAGGCGTGACTTTCCCTGAGATAAGCTCGATGCAGATCCGGGCAGTGCTTGAGGCAGCTGCTGAGCTGGTTAAGGTTGGGAAGAAGCCATACCCTGAGATCATGATCCCGGTGGTCTGCGACCGCAAAGAGCTTAATAATCAGTTTGCTTTAGCGCATAAGATCTACGAAGAAGTGCTGGCTAAGTATGGACTCAAAAATTTACGTCACATGTTTGGTACGATGATCGAGATCCCGCGCGCGACACTCGTAGCCGATCAGTTAGCCGAAGTAGCGGAGTTCTTCTCCTTCGGCACCAATGACCTGACCCAGATGGGATTCGGATTCTCGCGCGATGACGTAGGAGGGTTCCTGCCGGATTATATCCAGAAGGGTATCCTTGCCGACGATCCCTTTCAGACAATAGACCAGGAGGGTATCGGGGAGCTGATCAAGATCGGTATCCAAAAAGGGAGAAGCGCGCGCAAAGGCCTTGAGGTCGGTATCTGCGGAGAGCACGGCGGAGACCCGAGATCAGTAGAGTTCTGTCACCGCGTCAAGATGGATTACGTCAGCTGTTCGCCGTTTAGGGTGCCGATCGCAAAGTTAGCCGCAGCGCAAGCTGCCTTAAATGATGCCAAGGGAGGTAAGAAATAGATGCAGGAAGCCTTAAAGACATACCTTAAAGAGATCAGGAACATCCCCCTGCTGACTGCAAAGCGCGAGGTAGAATTAAGCAAAAGGATAAAACGCGGTGATGAAAAGGCGCGCAAGGAGATGATCCGTTCCAACCTGCGCCTGGTGATCAATATCGCTAAAAGATACATGCATTTAGGCATTGCATTCCTTGACCTGATCGAGGAGGGAAATATCGGCCTGATGAAAGCAGTAGACAGATTTGACCACAGGAAGGGCTTCCGCTTCTCTACCTATGGTGCCTGGTGGATCAAACAGGGGATCACCCGCTCGATCGCAGATCAGTCAAAGACGATCCGCCTGCCGGTATATATGAACGAGCTGATCACAAAGTGGAAGAAGACAAAAGAGCGCCTTTCTCATAAGCTAAAAAGGATCCCGCATAATCATGAGATCGCCAAGAAGCTGAAGCTGCCAAGGAAAAAGATAGAGGAGATAAACTTCTGGCTCTCCACTAAGACTTCTTCGCTTGATGCGCCGGTAGGAGATGAGGGCGAGGGGCAGGTGATGGACCTGATCGAAGACGAAAGCACTTCTTCTCCGGATAAGGCAATAGAGAAGATGATGAACAAGGAAAGGGTGGCTGACCTCTTAGAGATTATGACCGAGAGGGAGAAAGAGGTGCTGGATATGCGCTTTGGCCTTCCTGACGGAAAGACTCACACGCTTGCCGAGGTGGCCAAAAAACAAAAGGTCTCGCGCGAACGGGTGCGCCAGATAGAAGACCAGGCGCTTTTGAAACTAAGAAAATTTATAAAACAACAGGATAAGGAGATGTTTAAGAATAAGGGGGAGCGATGAAATTAGAGGCCTACATCCGCGATATCCCTGATTTTCCAAAAAAGGGCATAATCTTTAAAGATATCACGACACTCCTCAAAGATAAAGATGCCTTTGCCGCAGCACTTCGCGCACTGGCGGATAAGTACAAAGACCAAAAAATCGATTCGGTCCTGGCAGTGGAGGCAAGAGGTTTTATCTTTGGCGGCGCTATCGCCGAAAAGCTGGGGGCAGGGTTTGTGCCGGTAAGAAAAAAGGGGAAACTCCCGGCAAAGACGCAAAGCATAACCTACAGCCTCGAATACGGAACGGATACCCTGGAGATCCACGAAGATGCGATTAAACCCGGGGATAAGATCCTGATCATCGATGACCTGCTGGCTACGGGCGGCACGAGTAAGGCGGTCTGTGACCTGGTGAAGCAGTTGAAGGGGGAGGTGGCAGGTATCGCCTTCCTGATCGAACTGGAGTTTCTAAAGGGTAGGGATAAGCTTAAGGATTACCCACTTTTTTCTTTAATAAAATATTAATAATAGCCAAAAATAACGAGGGTTTTGAGAGCGTGCGTTAAAAATTTTTTGGCAATAACCATGCCCCTGTAGCTCATAAGGATAGAGCAACAGTTTCCTAAACTGTGTGCGGCAGGTTCGATTCCTGCCAGGGGCACTTAGACTATATGGCAGGGAGCGTGTTCGTCCTCCTTCGCCCTAAGAATAAATTCCTGGCGGGCTCGAAGGATTTCGCTGGATAAAAGCATGCGGTGCTTAATTCCTGCCAGGGGCACTTAGATTATGTACGACCTACACACACACTCACTCTTAAGCGACGGGGTGCTTCTTCCGTCAGAGATGGCAACGCGGTATCTCAAGCTCGGCTACAAGGCGATCGCAGTCACTGACCATGTCGACTACAGTAATATTAAATCAGTGGTCAGCGCGATCACAGAGTTCTGCCGCAACTGGCCAAAGGATGCAAAGATAAAGATCCTCCCCGGAGTAGAGCTCACCCACCTGCCGCTAAATCAGTTTAAACCGCTGGCAAGATACGCGCGGGCAAAGGGAATAAAGGTGATCGTTGCCCATGGCGAAACAGTCAATGAACCGGTAACAAAGGGGACTAACCGCGCTTGCCTTGAAGCAGGTATCGACATCCTGGCTCATCCGGGATTGATCAGCGATAATGATGCGCTGCTTGCTAAAAAGAAGAAGGTATTCCTTGAAGTCACTGCGCGCAGAGGGCACAAGGTAACTAACGCGCATGTGGTTGAGCGGGGATTAAAGTCAGGTGCAAAATTGATCTTGAATACCGATAGCCACACCCCAGAAGATATTATCACACCCGATATGATCATCAGTAATGCGCGCAGGGCCGGATTAAGCCTTAAAGAAATAGATAATATTTATTTCGAGACGAAGAAGTTTTTGAAGGGGAGGAAAGTTAGATGCTAAGAAAGCCGTGCGTTATCGCGCTGCTTGGGATTTGCATGATATCATCCGCGGGTTGCGCAATTTTTGGGAAGGGCAGGCCCACCGAGAGCGAAGCGATACTGGAATCCCAGATCCTGGTGAAATTCCCGGATATCCCTGTTCCGGCAGGTTTTAAATTAGTGCCGCAGGACTCCTACTCCTTTGAAGGCGCAGGGGTGCGCGTAGGGATGCTCAAGTACCGAGGCAGGGCTGATGCCAACCAGGTGGTCAACTTCTTCAAGGACCAGATGGTGATGTACGACTGGCGCTTCCTGAATACCGTAGAATACGGCCAGCGGATCCTCAACTTTGACCGTGAGGATGAGACCTGCGTGATCAATATAATCCCCAGGGGCAGGAGCGTAGATATAGTGTTCGCCCTGGGCCCGAAATCGCGGATTTCGCTCCGGAAAGCCGATAAAAAAATTGAATAATAGAAGGAGAAAAAGCCCTTGACAAGCAAGGGGTTATGTGGTATTTTGTTCACAATATTATAGGTTATAGCACTGGATGTGACTTTAATCTGAGGCGAAAAGGAGGTGAAGGATAAATAAAGCCTGAGGTCAGTGAAATCCGGTGATATAAATATAAATGGTAAACCCTAGTGGTAAAAAACCCTAGTTGATATATGTTAAAAGAAATTATTACAAGGAGGAATAAAAAAATGAGTAAACGCTTAATCCTAGTTCTGGCGCTTGTGCTTGCGGTGGGAATCGGTGCCGCATACGCAGAAGTACAGAACGTCAAGGTAAGCGGTGACCTTACTATCATGGGAACAAGCAGGATGCTTGACCCCAGAGGTAGCGACCCTGACATGGCGGATACTAACGAAGCTTATGGTGTTACAGAAAGAGACCTCATAAGCATCACTCGCCTGAGAGTCGACGCCGACCTTACCGACAACGTTTCTACAACATTAAGATTGCTTAACGAAAGATACTGGGGAAGAGAAAATGTACTTAACTCCTCAGCCGGTATTAACTCAGACATCACCATTGACTTGGCATGTGTCGCGATGAAAGAGTTTCTGTATTCGCCTCTTACGCTGATTGTCGGACGCCAGGAGCTGCATTTCGGCAACGACATGATCGTTGGGGACCCGGAAACAAATAACGCTAGCTTAACTAGCGCACTCGGCTCTGCAACACGCCGTGATCCTGACCTAAGCGCTCGCAAGTCTTTTGATGCGATACGCGCGACACTGGATTATGATCCGATGGTCATCGACCTGGTGCTTGCAAAGTTACGGGAAAGGATGCTCAGAGCAACAGATGATGAGGATCTCTACGGTATCAACATCGCCTATGATATGGGCGACGAGAACAACAGCTCCGCGGAACTCTACTATTTTGAAAAACTTACCGGAAGAGACCAGCTGGAAGTCAGCGCCGTCCTTGACAATGATCACAAAAACTCCGATAGGGTACAGACCGTCGGCGCTCGTTTCGTTTCTGAACCGATGGAAAATCTGTCTACTCAGATCGAAGCTGCATATCAGTTCGGAAAGCGAGTTCCATTAACAACCGATCTCGATCCTGAGGGTGTCGCTGCTGATACTGATCGTGGCACAGTAGACCGTAAGGCTTGGGCGATTGAAGCAGCCGCTACCTTAGGTCTTCCCAAGATGAAATATACTCCTACAGTAACCGCGTTGTATGCTTACTTCAGCGGCAATCATGAGAATAACGCTGTCGACAACGACTTGGGCACTTGGCGCGGCTGGGATCCGATGTATGAGAATCAGGCATTCGGCCACATTGCTAATGCCCTGTTTCCTCAAAGCAATGCTCATATCCTTGGTGCCGTTGTTACAGCCAACATCATGGAAGACGTCAACCTTAAGAGTGAGTATTACAATTTCTGGTGGGCAAGCAAGTATCCTGAAGGCGCAACTATTTCCACAGCAAGAGACACTGGCGCTGCCCTCGTAATGGACGGGAAAAGCTATGCCGGACAGGAACTGGATATGACGCTTACATACGACTACACTGAAGACGTCCAGTTCGGCCTGATGGGTGGACTTTTCATCCCAGGAAGCTCCTTCATGAAAGACAATGATTCCGTTATGTCGGAAATTATTGGCTCTATGAAGGTAACCTTCTAAGACAACTCGTGTGATCTAAATCCCCGCCCCGCAAAATGCGGGGCGGGGATTTTTTTTAAGTATCGAGCAAAATCCCATAACCTCTTGACAGCTAAGGGTTTTTCTGATATAAAACAACACATATGGATAAGAAATCAGTCTACGAACAACTGGCCAGGATCTACCTTGACGCCCACCTTGAAGCGCACAAGAGAGAGAAGAAGAAGGGCCGGCTGCACCACTTAAAGAAAACCCTGCTGATCGGGCTGCCATCGGCCCTCTTGATCGGCTTGCTTGTCTTTACGGTCAAGGGGAGGAATATTGATTCCCAGGTCGCTTTAATGCTTTCATACGATGCGGTAAAGATAAACTTTGATTTTGACCCCGCCAAGAAAGAGATCTTCTCTATAAACCTGAACAGCCTGAACATGCGAGGCTACAAGAAGCTTAGGTTCACAATGAAAAAAGCTGACTATACGGATACGGTATCATTGCGGATTGAGTTCACCAATTCATTTAACGAGACCTCTGAGGTATACCTGAGGGATATCGGGCACAGGTGGCAGGAGCATACGATCGACCTTTCGCAGTTTAAGACCATGATCAGGTGGTCTCACATGAAGAAGCTCGCCTTTATCGTTGAGGAGTGGAACACAAAAAATAACAGAGGCGTCGTTTACATCGATAATGTAAGCCTCATAAAATAAGGGGGACCTTATCAATGCGCATTATCTCGATCACTAATCAGAAGGGCGGATGCGGCAAGACTACAACTGCTACTAACCTGGCTGCCTGCTTAGCGACAAACGATAGAAGAGTATTGCTGATCGACCTTGACCCGCAATCACACGCTACTTTAGGCTTAGGCGTAGAATCGGAGATGAGCGTTTACAACGTCCTTTCAAAGAGCACCCCCAAAAGAGCTAAACTTAAGGATATCATCAAAGGAGTGGGTAAGAACTTTGATCTGGCACCGTCCAGCGTGATCTTGAGTGCGCTGGAGCAGGAGCTTACGGGTGAGATCGGCAGGGAGGCGCGCCTGCGCGAGACGTTAGATGGCTTTAACACCAACTACGATTACATCCTGATCGATTGCCCTCCAAACCTGGGGATCCTGACAATAAATGCGATCCGCGCCTCAGGCGAGATCATCATCCCTGTAGAGGCGAGCAGGTTTTCCCTGGAAGGCTTAAATCAGCTCAAAGAGATCATCAACCTGATCCAGGAGAGGCTGAATCACAAGGTAAAACAGAGGATCCTGTT
The DNA here is from genome assembly GCA_042577285.1 of Candidatus Omnitrophota bacterium. Classification (GTDB taxonomy): domain Bacteria; phylum Omnitrophota; class Gorgyraeia; order Gygaellales; family Profunditerraquicolaceae; genus JBHPDM01. The sequence continues at coordinate 27,146 of JBHPDM010000010.1, read as the reverse complement.
GACTAACTTCGATTCCCGCCTGCGCCACTCATTCACGATGAAAGAGAAGATCAAAAACTCTTTTAAGGATAGGTTTGATACGATCATTCATGTCAACGTCAAATTAAAAGAGGCACAGAACGAAAGTACGCATATCCTTAATTTTGATAAATACTGCCGCGGGGCCAAGGACTACTTTAGCCTTTCGCGTGAGATCATTATTGAAGAGCGAGAGACGCCGGTAACGACCGGACGGCTGCGCAAAGAGATCGAGCGGATCATCAAGGAGAAACTGGTCAAGATGCGCGATGTGACATTCTCGATCCGCGCCCCGGAAGCTAAGAACGTCCATGTGGCCGGAGAGTTCAATAGATGGAGGCTGGATGAGGCCAGCCGCATGGATCATGACAACGGGGTCTGGTCAAAGAGGATTTCGCTTAGGCCGGGCAAGTATCATTACCGCTTCGTAGTGGACGGAAAATGGATGGAAGACCCTGACAACCCTGTGCAGGAGAAGAATCCCTTTGGACAGATGGATTCCCTGATAAAGATAACCGCTAAACCGGGTAAGTAAAACAGGAGGGAGGATGAGATATGGCTAAGAAGAAGAAAAAGAGAGCCTTGAGAAAGCCTGCAAAGAAAAGAACCGTCAAAAGAAGAAAGCCAGCCAAGAGAAAAACAGCCAAGCGAAAACCCGCCAAGGGTCGCGCCAAGAAAGGACGAAAGCCCGCCAAAAAGGCCGAAGGCAAGGTTATAGGCCTTATCACACACTACTTCCCCCATGTCAGGGCAGCGGTAATCAAACTTAAAGGCACCCTTACGGTCGGTGAGATCATCAAGATCAAGGGCCACACCACGGATTTCCGCCAGACAGTAACTTCACTACAGATCGACCGCGTGCCTGTAGATTCCGCTAAGAAGGGCGCTGAAGTAGGGCTCTTGTCTAATTTCAGGGTCAGGCACGGGGATATAGTCTACAAGGTATAAATCAAGGAGAGCAGCTTATGAAGTATAAGTGCAAGATCTGCAGCAGGGAGGTAGATGATTTTGCGGCTATTGCCCATGTCAAGGCCGAAGAATACCTGATGGAGCTGATCCGCAAGGACCACCCCGAATGGAAGAAGGATGATAAGACCTGTCATAAGTGCGTAGAATACTACCGCAGACTGGTAAAAGAATCGGAGATATGATATGAGTAAAATGACTAAGTATCTGGTAATAGTGTGTGCAGTATTGCTACTCTCAGGCTGTGCTACCATAATGCATGGAGACAGCCAGTATGTAGAGATCGACTCCTACCCGCAGGGCGCTACAGCCTATATTGATGGTACCTATCACGTGACTCCTGCCAAGGTGCTCTTAAAGAGAGGCCATCCGATGAAGGATTATACGATCCTGCTGGAGAAGGAAGGGTATAAACCCGGTTACGCCAAGGTCGAGCAAAAGCTCTCAGCCTGGCTCTGGGGGGATATCGTCTGGGCGATCGTTCCCGGAGTAGCAGTGGATCTTCTCACTGGCGGCGCCTTTAAATTGCGCCCTCAGAGGGTCACAGTAGAGCTTGAAGAGAGTGCTGCACCCATGGTAGAAGAGACACCTGCACCACCTAAAAGAATCAAATAACCAAGAACGTTTCTTGAGCCATAGGTTATGGGCTTACAGACGCCTGCCTTGTTAAGCCCATAATTTTTTGCATAATTAAGAGTAGGCACTCATATTAACCAGGGCGTTAAATATAAGTAAATCTAAGTAAATGAGCTCCCGAGGAAGACCGAAAAAGCATCGAAACGTCAATTTTGAGCCCAGGGTAAACCAGTTCAGCCCCAGGGGTAAACCGGGTAGGCCGGATGAGATATTTTTGAGTATTGACGAATTCGAGGCCCTAAGATTAGCTGATTTTAACGGGCAAGGGCAAAGAGAGGCAGCCAGGTCAATGGGGATATCCCAACAGACCTTCAGCAGGATCATTAAGAGAGCCCGTAAGGCAGTTGCAGAGGCCCTGGTAAAAGGAAAGATCATCAAGATAATAAGAGAGCGCTACGCGCAGTAATTCCTACCTAAATATACCGCATACCCACAGATACATTACCGGATACCCTCCAGAAGCTTAGAAATTTCTGATATCCCCAACTTCCTATAATATACCTTATGTTAACTTGAGCATGGGGGATGAAATTGATATAAGTCTTTAAAGGGCAATATGTTAGGTTATTCTAATAATTTCCTGTGGAAAAGCGGATTTAAACTTACTCGGATTTACCGCTATTTTCCCCTGTTTTTTGACGCTTACATCGAGCTGAGATTAGTGAGGTAAAGTTACGCGGGCAAAGGTGACGCTGGCAGGGTATATTGTCCACTCTCCGGAGCGGGAATTTATGCGATCTACGGCTTCAAGCAGCTCTCCCCTCTTTTTATCCTCCCTCAATAAAGCCTGTTTTTGGGCTTCAAAAAGGCTGCTGCAGGAGACCCCTAATGCGCGGACTTTGGGCCTCTGAAGGCCCTTTTTGGCCATAATTTTGAGGGTTCTGCGGTGTATCTCAAGACCATCATCCGTGGGTTCTTTATAGGCCTTTTGGGAGCCGAAATTGCCGATCTCAGGGCCGTTTAGCCAAAGATGCACTGTCCTGGCGCAAAGATGATTCTGCCTGAGGCGCCTGGCAACCATTTCAGATAAGAGCCGGATCCAGCCATGGATAAACCCCTGGTTTTGCGAAGCCATCGGCAAGGTATAGGAATGGCCTACGGATTTTGGTTTCTGATCAGTAGGTTCTGCTGCCAGCCGGTCAGATGAGTGCAGAGAGGCATAAAGATTAAGCCCATACTGGCCCAAAGACCGCTGCAAAAAATGGGGTGATTTCTGGTAAAGATCCAGGCAGGTTTTGACCCCCAAGGACCAAAAAACAATCGCTGTTTTGGGGCCTATCCCGCAAAGTTTCTCAACCGGGGTAACAGCCAGGACCCGGGTTAGGTTGGCTGGCTCCAGGATAGCGATGCCGTTTGGTTTGTTTAATTTGGAGGCAAGTTTTGCCAGAAGGCAGTTCTTAGCCACCCCTATAGAGGCGGTTATATTGAAGGCCTGATAGATCTCCTCCTGGATGCAGCGGGCTAGGTAACAGGGCTCCTCCCCCCTTATATCCATCTGAAATTCATCGATTGAGGCGTAGTGGGCCGTAAAACCATAGCTCTCAAGGAGGCTAAAAATACGCTCTGAAGTCCAGATGTATTTACCCTGGCTGGAGGGTACAAATTCAAGGTTTGGGCAGAGCCTGAAGGCCTCCTTTGAGGGCATCCCGGAGTCAATCCCAAGGGCCTTAGCCTCATAGCTTGCCGCGCAGACTACGGTGTGCATACGAGCACCCCTGGAGCCCACGATCAGGGGCTTACCCCGAAGCCGGGGGTTAACCGCCTGCTCAATAGAGGCAAAGAAGGCATCCATATCAATGTGCAAGATCATAGCCAATCCTCTACTGTAGTACCTTGTCGAGTCTCCACCCGTAGGTGGCGTTATTGAAGGATATCTGGTAGAGGTCAGGACCGGTACTTACTGAAAAGCAATTTAGGGTCTGGCCCCCGCAGCGCTCCTGCCAGCTGTAGGTGACCTCTTTGATCTGGTATTCTTTGCCCTTCAAAATAAAGAGGCGCGGATAGATCCTCCCACCCTTAAAATAAGCCAAGACCTCTATCCGCTCATCTAAAGAATCCGGATCCGGCCGGCTGCTTGCGGCAATTCTCCTATCCCATCTCGCCTTCGCATTAAACATATCTATAAGGGACGCTCTTTTTGCTAATCGGGAAAGTGTCCCCTTATCCACAGAGCCTGTGGAAAAAAGGGACAGTTTCCGCTTTAGCAAAAAGAGCGTCCCTTTTTAGTTATCTGTATTTACGGAGGATCGTGATTACTTTACCGATGACGGAGAATTCTTTATACAGGGGCTGGTAATCCTTATTGGCGGCTTCCAGGAAGGGCCGCTTACCTTTATATTTTAGCCTCTTTAAAGTCGTTTCGTTATCATTAAGTAAGGCAGCGATGATATCTCCGCTGTCTGCATTGCGCTGTTTCTTTATGATCGCAATATCCCCCTCCATGATACCCGCCTCCCTCATGCTTTCACCCTTGATTTTTAAGGCGAAGACATCACTATCGGAAAGGCGCCCAAGAAAGAGATCATCGGCATCTACGTAACCTTCTATGTCTTCATAGGCCAGGTTTGGCGGGCCTGCGGGGATACTGGCAAGGATCGGTATCTTAAAACTTGTCCTTAAGAGCTCTATTGAGCGGGATAAATGCCCGGTGCGCTTGATGTACCCCTTCTCCTCCAGCGCCTTCAGATAATCGCGCACTGTGCCGGTTGAAGAAAAACCCATCTTCCTGCCGATCTCCCTGATCGTGGGAGGACGGTTCTGGCGGACCATCTCCCTAATAAAATCCAGTACCCTCTTCTGTTTCGCGGTCAACTCAGCAAATATCTCCATCTGTCACCCCCTATACATGCCAAGATACCACACAAATGTGTGGTTGTCAAGTAAAAAAATAATAGGACACGTTAATGGGATTAAAGTTGGGAGGTTTCGATCTTGACGCCCTTGTCCTTGAGGAATTCAAGGGTCTTATCAATCTCCTCTTGACTGCCGTCAAAGACCAGGATCGCCCAGCCGGTATCCGTGGAGAATGATGCCTCGAGAATATTAAAGTGTGCGGCAGACTCCCGGCAAAGGTTATAGATCACCGGCTGATCCTTAAGCGTTGGAGGAAATGTCAGTTCAGCTTTTATCTTCATCTTCTGATCCTTTTTAGCAATACCAACGTAATCAAGTATAACACAACCCCTAAGAAAAATCCAATAATTAGATAGCCGATCAGGATCGGTAAGGCAACCTTTAGTGCAGATAACTTCAAGATATTGGCTAAGCTAAAGTCCCGCACGATCAATAGCCACTCTCCGTGAACCTCCTGCCAGCTCAGCTCCATTACTGCAGAACCGATCTTAATCGATGGAAGAAAAGTCACCAGAGTAAGCCAGGTATTCGTAAGCAGGCTGCCGATCAGGGCAGCGCTGCGGTTTAATTTTAAGACAAAGGCGATCAGCAAAGAGGCTATCGGGCCTGCACCGGGCAGGATCCCGATCCAGACGCCTACCCCTAAGCCTAAGGCGATCTTCTGCGGAGTATCATCGACCTTGAAGATCTTGGTATAGGCCTCTTTTAGTCCGGCGAAAAAACTATCCGCCGTGATTCTCTTCATATCTTAGCATCCGCTTTAAGATCTTTCCGGTAGTATTCTTTGGCAGACTGGTCCTAAACTCGATGTGTTTTGGTATCTTGTAGGCAGCCAGTTTATCGCGCAGATACTTCAGGATATCATGCTCTGTTAACTTCTCGCCCTCCTGCAGCACGATAAAAGCCTTAGGGACCTCACCCTTATGGGCATCGGCTACCCCGATCACTGCTGCCTCCTTTATCTTATGATTCTGATAAAGCACCTCTTCGATCTCTCTTGGGTAGACATTCAGGCCGCGCACGTTCACCATATCCTTCTTCCTGCCGGCGATGTAGAAATAACCATCTTCATCCTTCTTAGCCATATCACCGGTATAAAGCCACCCGTCCTTCAGGGTCTTGCGCGATGCCTCATCCTTGCCGTAATACCCCTGCATTACATTCGGGCCCTTGACCAGAAGCTCACCTACCTCACCCGTCTTCAGCTTCTCGCCATTGTCACTTACGATGCGCAGACTGATATTTCCCGAGAGAGGGATCCCGATCGAACCGGGCTTCCTTACGCCCTTTAAGGGATTCAAGGTCACGACAGGTGATGCCTCAGTCAGGCCGTAACCCTCCATCAACGGCACGCGGAACTTCCTTTCAAACCCGTAAAAGGTCTTGATCGGCAGAGCAGCTGCGCCTGATATACAAAGCCTTAAAGGATTGAACAATCTGATCAGCGGAGTATTCAGCAACGGCGGGAATTTCATATCTTTAAGTATATTGTAGAGTGACGGTACTCCGGCGAATATGCTCACGCGGTTTTTCCTGACCGCGCGCAGCACGCGCTTGAAGGGGCGCACTGATTTCATCACTACGATCTTTGCTCCGCGCAAAAGCGGCAGGTTCATGCAGACGGTTGCGGCAAAGGAATGAAAGAGCGGCAGGATACAGATCACTGAATCCTTAGCTGTCACCTTGATCGCATCAGCAGAATCCATAGCGTTTGATATCAGATTGTAGTGGGTGAGCATCGCCCCCTTCGGGTGGCCGGTGGTTCCTGAAGTATAGAGTATCACTGCAAGGCTTGACGGGTCAGGGGATACGCTCCTGGGCGCCTCAGCCCCCTGATGCATAAGATTACTAAAATCTTCGATATTCTCCCCGGCCTTGATCGTAGTGACAAGGAATTTTAGGCTCTCTACGCGCAGGCGCAGCTCCTCTGCTGTACCGGCATTCGCCGAAGAGGTGATCAGGCAGATCACCCTTGAATCCTCAAGGATGTATTTGGCCTCCTCGATCTTAAACATATAGTTGATCGGCACCACTATCGCGCCTGCTTTAAGGACGGCGTAATAACTTATGATAAAGTGCGGGCAATTATCCAGCAAGAGAGCGACCCGGTCCCCGCTCTTTACCCCCATACCGATCAGTCCTGCTGCCAGCCGGTCACTCAAGCCGTCCAGGGCCTCGTAGTCGATTTTCTTCCGGCCGAATACTACCGCCACCCTGTGCGCATACTTCTGGGCGCTGGATTTCAACATCTCTCCGAGATTCTTGGGTAATTTATTAATCATCTCTATTATCGAAAGCAGGTTTAATATTTACTCCGGCAAACCTTTGTAATCCTCCGCACTCCTGTACCCAGCCATTATGCAGGCCGTATCTTGCCATGGCGACTTTCGCGGATTCGTATTCTTCATGGCTGATCCGCCTCTTAAGCTGAGGGAACTTTTCGGCCTTGTGGTAGGGAGTATACTGGCTCATCAGGCTGATGTAGGTATCCCTGGAAAGCTCTCCGGCAATAAACTTCATGATTCTTTCTGTGCCGGAGATGTTATCGGGAAGCACTAAATGCCTGATGATCACTCCTTTTATTATTATACCCTGATTATCCAGCTTGGCAATCCCCACCTGCCGGTGCATTGTCTTTAGCGCTTCCCGGTTATATCTGGGATAATCAGGGGCTAAAGAATACTTCTTTGCCGCCGCTGGATCAGCATAGCGCATATCCGGCATATAAATATCTACTATCCCCTCAAGCAGTTTCAGGATCTTGGCCAACTCATATCCGCCGCTATTATAGACGATCGGGATCTTCAGCCCTCCAGCAGCTGCGATCTTCAGCGCCGAAAGTATCTGCGGCAGAACGTGCGTAGGCGTGACAAAATTTATATTGTGGCACCCTTCGGCCTGCAGGTCAAGCAAACACTTGGCCAACTCATCCTTGCCTACCTCCCTTCCCTCCCCCAGCTGGCTGAATTCATAGTTTTGGCAGTAAACACAGCCCATATTACAATGTGAGAAGAAGATCGTCCCTGACCCCCTGCTGCCTGATACCGGAGGCTCTTCGCCGAAGTGAGGCATAAAGCTGCACACCCTCGCCCTTGCCCCTGTCTTACAAAACCCTAACTCACCCTTAAGGCGGTTCACCCCGCACATACGCGGGCAGATAGAACAGGACTCAAGCATCAATGTGCTCTTCTCGATCAGCTGATCCAGAGTGCCGTTATTATATGCGTTTAGGTACGCAGGGTACATGATTGTTGGGCGTAGGTAGCGCGGATCCGGTTAAATATCCCGATACTTTCTGGAGTCTTATAGTCCGGATAAGTCCACTCCCAGGGACGAAAGCTGCCTTCTCGGTAAAAGAGGGTTACCTCGGCAAATATGCCTTTACCCAGATAGGTGCGATGACCGTAGTCCTTGGCAGTGGCAAGCACGAGCTTGGCGAGGTTGATGTAGCCGGGGTCGATATTGATCCTGCGGCAGGCTTCCTTTGATGATTTCGACTCGATCTTATTAGTAAACACTTTTATCCCGGGAAGCTCTTCAGGCCTGATCAATCTTTTAAAACTTAAGAACCTTCTTGCAAGGTGCCGGCCGAACTCCTTTTCATAATAATCGGTATGTGTAAAAGGAATACTCCGGCTTTCGAAGTCCGTTACCCCGAAACGCCTGATCAGTGTCTTTTTAGAATCTTTAAAGATCTCTTCTTCTTTAAAGAATAAACTGGTGATTAACTTGACTGGCTGATGCCTATTAATGCGGCCCATGCACGAAAAAGGTATGTATTTAGGAGGAGCTTGCAGGTAAGGATTTGCTGACGTAGCGGTTGATCTTTCTCTTGTGGTTCTCGTTGATCTCATTGAAAAATATCGCGATATTAAAGCCGCCTCTCTCTTCATCCACGGACCTGACTACGACACCCCTGCACTCTACGCCGTTTTCAGCGGAATCTGCCTGGCCGCCATTAAGAGGCAGGTTCATCCTCACTGCGATCTTAGTGAAGGGCGGGATGTATTTGTTTATGTGGCAGTATGCTCCGGTGCAGCTTACGTTCCAGGTGAAAGTGGTAAGATCATATCCGTCAAAGGCGATATTAAGCGGCAGCCTTGTCTCAATACGCTGGCTTCTTCTTCTATCCTGGCTATTTTGCCTGTTCATCTTTCTTCTCTTTCTGCGAATCTATAAATTTGCGCCAGCAGCGCTTATTACAGTAAAACTTACCGTCGCGGTAATAGCGTTTTAACCTGGTGATCTGCTTATTGCAGGCCAGGCAGTTCTCCTGTTTTTCTTCCGGCTTCTTCTCTGCGGCAGGTTTTTTATCCTCGGCTACCGGCTTTTTTTCCTCTTCCTTCGGCTTGGCTTCTTCCTTTGGTTTCTCCTGCGGCTTAGGTTCTGCTGCCGGCTTCTTTTCCGGATCAAGTTTCGCCTCTGCCTCGGGTTTAGTCTGTGGTTGCTCTTTCTGCTTCTCTTCGCTCATTTATTATCCTATTCTAGAAGTGAGTACGCTGTAAATCGATGTAGTCCGTCAAATATCTCTTCTCTACCTGTTCGATCTCTATGAACTCAACACCAAGACGGTACCTGTCTGAATGAGGTATGCGCTCAGACCAGGCGACTTTACCGACCGGGTTTAAGACGCGGCTTGCTACACTGACCTGCAGCATCAGCGGCGTCTCCGGGGCGATAAAACCATCGCTGACAAACCCCACGCCCCCTTCGCTTACGTCAGCGCTGACGACGCTCTTCGCCCTTGACGCGCCCCTGACCTGGAATCTTAAAGGAGCCTGCAGGTTAATCCGGGGTGAGAGCCTCTTTTCTTCGGGTCTCATAGACACCTCTCCCTCGCATTTAAAGTGCCGTGGCTCTTTCCCCTCTATTCTTGTAATAATTATATCACGCACAAAAGCCGATGTCAATGTTTACATTTCCGGCGATTTTTGCTATAATACGCGTTGCGAGGAAAACCTATGTATTGTAAATTTTACGGCCTGAAAGAACGCCCCTTCAACGTAACTTCAGATCCTGCCTTCTTTTTCTTCAGCAAGAAGCATAAAGAGGCATTATCGCACCTTGACTATGGGATCACCCAAAGGAAAGGGATCGTGGTGATCACCGGAGAGATCGGTACGGGAAAGACTACGCTCTGCCGCTTCTACCTCAACGGGCTGAGGAGCAGTATAAAAACCGCTTTTATCCTTAATCCCCTGTTTTCAGACAGCCAGCTCTTGCAGGCGATCCTCAATGATTTCGGCATCAACTCAAAAAGGAAGACGCGCTTTGCCTGCGTCAATGAATTAAACAGCTTCCTGATCAGCGAATCCGAAAACGGCAACAATGTCGTGCTCTTCATCGATGAAGCGCAGAATATGAAGCCGCGTACCCTGGAGCAGATCCGCCTGCTCTCAAACCTTGAAACAGAGAAAGATAAATTACTGCAGATCGTTTTAGTCGGCCAGCCGGAGTTAAACCGCAGGCTCGACCTTTATGAATTAAGGCAGCTGCGCCAGCGGATAATAGTAAAATATCATATCCTGCCGCTTGAAAAGCAAGAGATCAAAGATTACATAAATCACCGCCTGCGTATCGCAGGAGCAGAAGACGAGCTTCACTTTACTGACGATGCGATCGATAAGATCTGCAAGTTTTCCAACGGCACTCCGCGCCTGATCAATATCATCTGTGACCGCTCGCTCCTGGCCGGGTTTGTCGCAGAGACAAACTCAATAACTGCTGATATCGTCCATAGCTGCAGCGATGAACTACTGGCCGATCTGGCCGATGTAAAAACATGAGTATAATCTACGACGCGCTGAAAAAGGTAGAAAAATCAAATACGCAAGGCGATAATAGACCTGCGACCAAGCCGCATCTAAATCAGCTTGAGCCTAAAGCGAAGCTCAAGATCAAACCTCAGTATCTGCTTTTGATCCTGGTCGGGCTTATTGGCGCGGTAGCTATCGTAACCATAACCGGTAAGCGATTAAATTCCGCCGGCATCCTCCAGCGCAAGCAGGAGACTGAGATTCCTCCTGTGCGCAAAGTAGAAGTCCCCACCGTAAAGATCGAAATACCTGCCCCTGAAACTAGTGAGCAAGGAATTGCTCAATCGCCGCAAGGATCACCGGAACGCTTCTTTACGATTTTTAGCCTGAATGGTATCTTTGTCTCTCAGGATGACTCTTACGCCCTGGTGAATAACAAGGTAGTACGTAAGGGCGATACGGTCAACGGTGCGACTATACTGGAGATATACGAAGACGGGATAGATTTACAGGTAGGAACTAAGACCTTTTCTTTAAAATCCCCTTAATCACCTCAAGCGGCACACCCTCGGTGATCTTGGTCCTTCCGATGGCAGTAATCAATACAAACCTGTTCCTCGCACCGCGGAACTTCTTATCGCGATAGTGCGCTTCGATTATACTTTTCAGCATTAACTTTTTTATCTTTACCGGCAGCCCGACAGCTTTTATCAGCGCTTCGATCCGGCGTTTTACCCCGGGGCTGACTAATCCAAGCCTCTGGCTTATTTCAGCGGCACAAAGCATCCCTATGGCGACCGCTTCTCCGTGGTTGTAACCCTTAAAACCTGCGGCCTTCTCAATAGCATGTCCGATAGTGTGGCCGAAGTTAAGGATCGTCCGGATCCCCTTCTCCTCCCTCTCATCCATCTTGACTACCCCTGCCTTTATACGGCTGCAGCGGCTGACGATAAATTCCAGAGGCTGCCTCTTATGGTCAAGGATCCTGCGGAAGTTTTTCTCAAGATACACAAAAAGTACCGGGTCCTTGATGATCCCGTACTTGATCACCTCACTGAGGCCGCAGCGCGTCTGCCTCTTATCCAGCGTAGAAAGCAGAGTCACATCGCTTAATACTAACCGCGGCTGGTAGAATGCGCCGATCAGGTTCTTCCCCTCCAGAAGGTCTACCGCGGTCTTTCCTCCGATACTTGAATCCACCTGCGCCAAAAGAGTAGTAGGTATCTGGATGTAGTCGATCCCCCGCTTGTAGATCGAGGCCACGAATCCGGCAAGATCCCCCACGACTCCGCCCCCTAAAGCGATGATCAAGATCTTTTTCTTCCTGTCGTATTGCGAGAGGTCAGCGATCACCGCATTTACGACCTTGATCGACTTACTCTTCTCGGTATCCGGCACACACTTGAACCTTACGCTAAAACCATCCTTCTTTAGCGCAGCTCTGACCTTCTTGCCGTACAATCTTTTAACCGCAGGGTTAGTGATGATGTAGGCATCCTGACCCAGCTTTAGGCCTTTAAGGTGTTTGCCAAGCCTTGCGATCAGATTGCTGCCGACGATGATATTATAGGAGCGTTTCTTTAAGTTAAGCCTAATCGTCTTCATCTCTAAATACTCACTTTTAAAAGGTCCATTATAGCGCTGACTGCGGGCAAGACAATCTTATTTAAAATCCCTAACCAAAGAAATAATATGAAGATCAACCAGCCGAAGCGTTCAGTCTTAGCATATCTGTAGGCTAATTGCGCTGGTAGAAGACTCATCACTATCCTGGAGCCGTCCAAAGGCGGAATCGGAAGAAGATTAAGGACTCCTAGAAGGAGGTTGATGTAGATGAAGGTGGCTAATATCAAACCAAGCACAGAGGGAAGAGGAATAAATCTGTAAAAGATACTCAAGACAAGGGCAAAGATAAAATTTGCTGCCGGACCGCTGGCGCCGATCCAAAGAATATCCTTCTTGGGATTACGCAAGCAGCGAAAATCAACCGGAACCGGTTTTGCTGCCCCAAAGACAAACCTGCCGTTGCTGCCTATGAAGAGCATCAAGGGTAACAGGATCGTCATGATCGGATCGATGTGGGCGATGGGATTAAGCGTCAGCCTCCCCAGGCGTTTAGCCGTGGTATCCCCTAGCTTATAAGCTGTCCAGCCGTGGGCGAACTCATGGACGCTTACTGCCAGGATCAATAAACTAAATAAAAGCAGAAACCCTACCAGGTTCATTCTTGCTGAGCCTCTTCTAATTTTTCCTGCGCCTGGGATGTATCCTGCGCCTGCGGCTTCGAAAGCCCTGGTTTATCAAGAAATTTTTTGTGGATCCAGCCAAAGCTTTTCCCGTTAGGCTCGATCCTATACCAACCACCCTCTTGATTACGGATAGTCACCAGCTCACCCTTATCCAGCCTGCCGATTATCCAGGAGGCATCGCTGGGTTTAAACCTGATATTCACCCGCTCCTTTAATACTTCACCGCTGTATTGATCGATGATCTGCACCAATTCTTTACTCACAAATGACGGCGCCCCCTTGGGGAGCATGACCTTATACCAATCATAAAGCTCCATCACCACCTTTAAGGCCTTCCCCCTGCCGACTACGCACACCACCTCGGCGCTGACCGTAGAATCAAAACGGATATTGACTCCATCAGTATTGACCTTACCCTCAAAGAGCACTTGATCATCTTGCGCAAAAGAAACTCCTGTCCAGCTAATGGACAGGAGCGATAAAAGAACGCAGGCGCTGATTAAAGCTTTAAGGCGCATCTAGATTATTTCTTCTTATCCTGGCCTTTTGCTGCAGGCCCTTTGCCTGCGGCACCTTTTTCGGCAGCGCCCTTGGCAGCGGCACCTTTTTCGGCAGCGCCCTTACCCTTGACAGCGCCCTTCTCTTTTACTTCTTCGGCGCCGCCTGCAGCACCTTCAGCAGCTACTGCAGCCTCGGCATCTTCGGGCTTCTCCGCTACCTTCTCCTTCTTGATCTTGATCCTGACCGTCTTTAGTTTAGGCAGGCCGTATACGTCATCGCCTTCCTTCCACTCCTCCTTCTCCTCCATGGCTTTCAGGCGTTCAGTACGCTTCAGGACGGATCTTTGCTTCTTATCCTTCTCCGGCGTGTTTAATGATGGGTGAATCGACATATGCTTATATCCTCCTTATGACGCAATCCTGCCGGTAGCTCCTCTTTAGCTCCTGCAAGAATGACTTTGCTTTCTCCTCATCCGGAAACCTTCCCACGTAGACCACAAAAAACCCGCCTTTCGCAGTCCCGGTAAAAGACTCCGAAAATCCCTTCTTCTTTAAAGACTCTGCCTCTTGCTTAGCCTTTGCGCTTGACTTAAAGCTGGCTGCCTGGATGGTAAACTTCCCGTCATCGGCCTTCACGCTCTCGACTTTCGGCGGCTGCACGGGTTTTACCACTGGTGCAACAGCCTTTCTGATCACAGGCTTACTTGCCACCACCCGGGTACTAGTCGGCTGCTTGACTGCGCGCCGAGTCCTTTCTACACCCAGTGAATATGAAGCCACGCCCACGATCACAAATGCGATGATCATCATCAGCGCCTTCTCATGAGCGGCCACGTAGCCCAAAAAAGAAAAAGTCCAGCGCTTCCCTTCGAGCCTGTGCTTTTGCGGCGCCGTGTGATGACGCGAAAAAAGCTCTAACTGAGCGTGATTTTTCTTTTCCATAGGTATTATAATATAACTAAACTGCGTCGAGTTTCAAGTATTTTTTTCTAAAAACCCCTTTTACCACCTTTAAGAATGCTTCTACGACCTTCGGGTCGAACTGGCTACCGCTCTTACTCTGGATCTCCCTGATCGCCGAATCCATATCCTTACGCTCCCGATAGGGCCTGCCGTAGACCATCGCCTCAAATGTATCTGCTACTGCCATGATCCTGGCCCCGAGCGGAATTTGTCCTTTCTTAAGACGCGAGGGGTAACCTGTGCCGTCATACTTCTCATGCTGATGCATGATTATCGGGACCACCGGCTTTAATATCTGCATCGGACGCAATATCTGAGCGCCCTTTACCGGGTGCTTCCTGATGATATCGTACTCGCTGGGAGTAAGTTTCGTAGTCTTGGTAAGGATCTTATACGGTATATCGACCTTACCGGCGTCATGCAGGAGACTGGCGTACTTCAAGCTCTCGATACGCTTACTGTCAAGGTGCATCTGCCGGCCGATTGCGACCACGAGATGTGAAAAGCCCGGAGAATGGGTGTAGCCGCGCGGGATACGTTTATCCAGCAGTGTGGCCAGGGCTTTAATGCTGCCTAAGACGATCCTCTGGTGCTCTTCATAAAGCTGCAGGTTCCTGATACCTACTATTGATTGCTCGGCGATGGTGGCGAATATCTCGTGGCTAAACTTATCAAAGGCCGGTTTATCCTTTGTCCGCTTGACGATCACCATGCCGATCACATCCTCGCAGACCAGCGGCAGCCCCATGACCCTCTGCTTCCTGATCGTGCTCGCTTTATTAATGATCCTCCTATGCAGCGGATCAGAGATCCTGGTGTTTTTATCGACGATGTAGCGCTTCTTTCCGCTAGCCAGGCAGCGCAGGGTAGAAAACTTACGCGTCGGGTCACAGAGCAGTATCATACAGTATTGGACGTCCAGGATCTGACAGATCAGACGCGTAAGCCTGGTCACCAGGTCGCGCAGGACATAGGTGGAGTTGACCAGCCTATAGACGCTGTGCAGCGAAGAGGTCAGGATCTTATACTTTTTGGTGGGGATCAAATAATTTTTTATGTTCATCTTCGGCGTACCTGTCTGTCATTCCGGCGATATAATCGCTTACTACCCTGCGCGCCCCTTCTGAAGGCACCCTTTCCTGGTACTGCGGGGGAAGCTGTGCCGTGTTATCGATATAGACTCCGAATAAATCCTTGATCAAGCGCCTGGCCTTATTCGCCATTCTGACCACCCGGTAATGATGATACATTTTCTGCAGTAGGAATTTACGCAGCGGCTTGCGTAAGGCCTGCATCCGGGCGCTGAAAGCTACGGTCCGCTGCTTGCTTTTTCTTACCTGCACATCCGAGAGAATCTTTGATTTCTCGATCTGCATTTGGGTCGAGGCGATCAGATCTGTCACCTGCATATTGATCAAGGAGCGGATCACCAGATATTTCTTTAATTCCCTGTCTATTGTAGCATATTTTTTTGAAATTTCTTTACAAATCTTATCCCAGACCTCTAATTTCGCCAGGTCCTGCTCCTTAAGTATCCCTGAGGTCAACCCGTCATCAAGATCATGGTTGTCATAGGCTATCTCATCGGCGATATCCGCGACCTGAGTCTCCAGCGAAGGCATGCTGCTGCCTGAAAACTCCTTTATCTTAGCAGCCAGATCAAATGCCGAAGAGTGCCTGGCGATCCCCTCCCTTACCTCCCAGGTAAGATTGAGGCCGGGAAATTCCGGATAGCGCTCCTCCAGGAAATCCACCACCCTTAACCCCTGGTGATTGTGGTTAAAACCGCCGTTCTCGCGCATCAACTCGTTCAGCGTATCCTCCCCTGAATGCCCGAAAGGGGTATGCCCCAGGTCATGCGCTAATGCGATCGCTTCTACAAGATCGACGTTCAGGCGAAGTGCCGTTGCGATCGTGCGTCCGATCTGCGCCACTTCCAGGGTATGAGTAAGCCTGGTGCGGTAGTAATCGCCTTCATGATTGACGAAGACCTGAGTCTTATATTCTAAACGGCGGAATGCAGCCGAATGGATGATCCGGTCCCGGTCCCTCTGGTAAGCGGAGCGGTAAGGATGCTCTTCCTCTTTATAAACCCTGCCACGCGTCTTACAACTCTTTGTCGCGAAGCTTGCTAAGACGGTATCCTCCAAATCCTTGATCAGCTTTTGATTTAACATCGGCTAAATCTTTACTATTCTAGCCTTCAACTTATCGCCTGCCTCGATGATGCCAACGGAATTATATGGCGCAAACATCTTATCTGTAGCACTGCCCGGGTTAAAAAATAAGACATCGCCAATCTTTTCGTTAAACGGGGAATGCGAATGCCCGAAGATGATCAAATCCACAGAATCGTCCTTAAATTCCTGTGTCAAAAGCTCTACCAGGCATGCGGGATTCCCCCGGCCGTGCATCAGGCCGATCTTGAATCTTCCGGCGCTGATGATCTCCTTCTCGGGAAGCTTGGCCCTTACCCGATTAGGATCCATATTCCCCCACACCGACTTTACTTCCTTGCAGATCAATCTCAATGCATCAAGCACACTCAAATCCACCAGGTCCCCGGCGTGCACGATCATATCCACGCCCTTAAAGGCCTCTGATACTGCCGCAGGTAACGTAATACTTTTGCGGTTTATGTGTGTGTCTGAGATCACGCCGATGATCATACTATCACCCTGGGTTTTGAAAAAAGATCAAGTACCTGGTTCAGGTTATTTATATCCCAGGTAAGGATCTTTTCTTCAAAGGCGCGCAGCCTGGCATTATCATCTACATCGTGAAGCGCGATCACGATCTTCCTCTGCAGTTTTCGCCGGTACTTCCTGCATTCCTTGGCGAAGTCAGCGACATCATCCTCTGTCAGGAGGTCGTACTTAAAGACCATGATCCAGAGGCTTTCGTCAGAGCGGCCGAGCAGCCCGTCGCGGATACCGCTCCTCTTAAATTCCAGGGGCTTTATCTCGCGGAAGTGATCCAGGCGCATCTTCTTGTCATGCATCTGGATCATATCGTCGTCAAAGAGGCGCAAAAGATCCATCGTCCTTTCATTCACCGGCTTCTGCGCATCCCTTGTAAATTCCTGGATCATGTTTTCAATATTATTTATGAACTGATTCTTCTGATTAATTGCGTCAAAAGTCAAAGACTGAAGCTTTTCCTGATAGACGAATTTCAGCCAGTAGCCAAAGACCCTGTCGCTTACCTTCAGGAAGTCTCCGCTGCGCGTGAGGACATCCACCTCCAACAGGTAATTGATCCTCTTAGCGAGATCTTTCTTGGTCCTGCGCATGATGTGGGCAATGTCTTTTAGCCTGTTGTGTCCGCTTGCGATCAGATAGAGTATCGAGATGTAATCCTGGCTGCAGGGGGTATCCATGAAGCGCTTCATGGAATTGGAGAACCTCTGGTTCAGGATCCCCGAAGGCTCAAACAAGAGGCCCTCCAGAATATCGGCGAGGCTCTTTTGATTGGGATTCGATAACGCCTCAGAGACTACCTTCAGGTAAAAGGGATACCCTCCGGTAAAGTTGATCATAAAATTCTTTAGCCCCTCGCTGAATGTCGCCCCCTTCAAAACACAACGCAGGTACTCTTCGCTTGTCCTGATATCGAATGGCTCAACGGAAATCGTCTCAAAATTACCGAAAAGAAGCGAAAGGTTCTTAGAGAGGATCGCCTTCGCTTTGAATTTCATGGAGCTGGCGATCAGATACATCGTATTCTTCTGGACCACCAGGACCTTTGACCACTCCCGGAAGAGACTCTTGATCTGCAGGTTTTCCAGGTTATGAAATTCGTCGAATATCACCAGCGAAAACTTCCCGGTCTCCAGATACAGCGTATCGGTAAGCGACAGAAGTTCGGTAAAGACATTATCCCTCTTTCTTCTCTTTAAGCCTAAAATGATCTCCTTGATCCTTTCGCAGGTCTTAGGGATGTGGCCTTCGGATCTGGCGATCAGATAGTCAAGATCTTCCTTAAGCTCAACTCCGCTATTGATCAGAAAATTGTAAAGCAGCACCCCGATAAACCTTCTGGCAAAAGAGGCAAAGGACTCAGGCCTTATCTCAAGGTATACGCTGATAATGCGGCTATCCTGGAACCTGTTTAAGAAATTGAAGATAATAGAGGTCTTGCCGACTAACTCATCGCCGATAAAAGCGATATTCCGCCGGTAACCATCCATCAGGCCCTTTACCCGCTTCTCCAGGATCTCCTGAAAATCCTTACGGTCAAAAAATCTGTCTTTTTCCATGATCAAACCTATTGCCTGGGTAGATAAAAATACGGGTTTTGCGGTATATGCCCTTTGCGGACTTGAAAGTGCAGGTAGACCTTACCGGCATCCCTTCCTGCCGAACCCGCCCTGGCGATCACCTTACCCCGTCGCACTTCATCGCCTGCTTTAACAAATATCCTTGAATTTCTTCCGTAAACAGTCAGATACCCGTCCAGATGATCAATGATCAGGATCTTTCCCAATCCCGCAAAGTCATCTGAATAAAAGACCACTTTACCGCTGCGGGCAGCCATAACGTCATTATTGCTGTATGGCTTGATATCGATCCCCTTGTTGGGGGCATTATTAGTCTCCTGGCCGAATCTGGCGATCACCCTTCCTCGCAGCGGCCAGATGAAATCTTCCCCTACGATTTTAGTGGCTACGGATTCTGCCCGCGGCACAAAGATAAGCTGTCCCACGGAGATACTGGAGGCATTACTGATCCGGTTGATCTTTACCAGCTGATCCAGGTCTGTGCCGTATATCTTGGATATCCTCCAGAGCGTCTGCCCCTTGGTCGCCCGGTGGTAGAAACCAGGCCCTTCAGGCCTCTTTATCCGCGGCCTGACGTAACCCGGCCCCGCACAGCCAAACAGAAAGCTTATTACAACTACTAAAAAACAGTACCGAGCGAAGCTTCTTAGCTTAAACATGGGCTCCTTTAAAATAACCTGTGGCGTTTGTGAGCGTGCGTTAGAAATTTTTTGGCAAGTGTGCACAAGGTATTACGCCGAACGGGAGTACCGAAGGCTTACGTAAGACGTTACGGAAGAAAGGCGTAAACCGCAGTGCACGGCAAAAAATTTGAGCACGCGAGCAAATGACACAGGTTATCAAAGAACTAAGGTCAAAGCGAGCGAGGGGAATCGAACCCGTCGTATCCGCCTTCGGCGGATCCTCCCCATAGGGAAACCCATATGGTTTCCCTCCATGGCGCTTCGCTGTCACCCTTCCTTAGCAATCAAATAACAGTGAGCTTAAGGAGAGAACGGTCTTCTCTCCTTAATAATCCTCTTATTGGGTTCGATTCAATTACAAGCGAGCGAGGGGAATCGAACCCCCATATCTAGCTTGGGAAGCTAGTGTTCTACCACTGAACTACGCTCGCACACACTCTTCCATCACTTTAATAGAACAAAACTCCCCGCACATCGTGCAAACATCCAGCGGGTGCGGCCGCGTTGATCTCCTGTAAGCTGCGGCCTTATCCGGGTCAAGCGATAAACTGATCTGTTTCTTCCAGTCCCGCCTACGGCGGGCCAGGGATATATCCCTGTCCCTGTTTATGGCCAGCTTCACACCCTTGACGATATCTGCTGCGTGGGCGGCGATCTTGGAAGCGACAACCCCTTCTCGTACGTCAGAATCCGATGGAAGCCTCAGGTGCTCCGAAGGCGTTACATAGCATAAGAAATCCGCACCGCAGGCTGCGGCCTCTGCTGCTCCGATGGAAGCGCTGATGTGGTCGTAGCCGGCTGCGATATCCGTGACCAGCGGGCCTAATACATAGAACGGCGCACGATGGCAGAGCTTCTTCTCTAAAAGGATATTTTTGCGGATCTGATTCAAAGGGATATGGCCCGGTCCCTCGATCATAACCTGGACCCCATGTCTTCTTGCGCGCAGGGTCAGCTCTCCCAGGATCTTAAGTTCCGAAAGTTGCGCCCTGTCTGTGGCATCCAGGACAGTGCCCGGACGCAGGCCGTCGCCCAGGCTTAAGGTAACATCATAATTTTTAGCGATATCCAGGATCTTGTCGAAATATTCAAAGAACGGGTTCTCGCGGCTGTTGCGTTTCATCCAGGCAGCCAGGATCGCCCCTCCCCGCGAGACAATATCCAGCAGCCTTTTATTGCGCTTTAAAACACCCAGGCTCCTTCTGGTTACCCCGGCATGGATGGTAAAAAAGTCCACGCCGTCCTTTGCCTGGTCATTAAGCACATCCAGTACATCCTCTGCGCTAAACTTCAAAAAATCTTTTTTCTTCTTAGAGGCATTGACTGCTACCTCATATACCGGCACGGTCCCTACCGGTACCTGAGACTTTTTTAGGATCCTGCGCCTGATCAGCTTGAGATTACCCCCCACGCTTAGATCCATCACCGCATCAGCACCGTATTTAACCGCAGTCCTTAATTTTGAGAGTTCCCCGTTAGATTTTACCCCTTGCGTTGAAGTCCCGATATTGGCGTTTATTTTTGTACGCAGTCCTTCGCCGATCCCGCAGGGCCTTTCTACCTTGTGCAGTCTGTTTTTCGGAATAACGATCCTGCCCTCCCTGATCTTGTTTAGGATGAACTTTTGACTTACCGCCTCTGAAGCGGCGATCCTTTTCATCAGTGGGCTTACGATACTCTTCTTTGCGTATTCAAGCTGCGTCATTTATGGGTTAATTGTATTTTGCAATCACCTTAGAGAGCTGTTTAAGGTCTTTTACGGGTATATTTTTCTTACAGGCTAACCTGCACACAGCCACCCTCCTTGCTCCTGCAGAGAGGATCTTATCAATATTTTTCTGGTTGATCCCCCCGATAGCAAAGACGGGGATCTTTATGCTTCTGGCCACCATCCTTAATGTACGGATACCGACTGCTTTGTATTGCGGCTTTGTCGGGGTGCGGTAGACCGGGCCGATACTGATATAATCAGCTCCCTCAATTTCTGCCTGCTTTGCCTGCTTAAGGCTGTGGCAGGATATCCCGATCAGCTTATCAGGGCCTAATATCTTCCTCGCTAGTTCGATCGGTAGGTCATCCTGGCCTAAATGGATACCGTCGGCGTCGGTGATCCTGGCGATATCCAGGTAGTCGTTGATGATAAAGAGCGATCTCTTCTTAAGCAATGCCTTCAGGCGCCGTGCCTCAAAGATCACATCTCTTCTTGCTGATTGTTTATCCCTCAGCTGGAGTATACTTACTCCCGCACGTTTCAGCTTCTTCGCAGCGGTAAAGAACGAAACTCCGCCAAGGGTCTTTTTATCAACGACCGCATAAAGAGCCGAACCTGCGAGCGATTTTTTTCTCGGTCTCATAGATAGAATACCTTAATTTCTTAAATTGCAGCGCGGTAGTTGCATGATCTAACTTACTGAATTCTTCTAAAACCCTTAATGATTCCTTCACCCGCTGTATATTGGCGAAAAAAATATCCCGGCTGTCCCTGCGCTTGATCTCATACTTGTGCAGTGTCCTTCCAATATCTGCCGGGCTGTTGCGGGAGCTAAGAAGCCTGACCTTAGAAGCCAGGCTTACCGCTAA
This sequence comes from Candidatus Omnitrophota bacterium, assembly GCA_042577285.1. Lineage (GTDB taxonomy): Bacteria > Omnitrophota > Gorgyraeia > Gygaellales > Profunditerraquicolaceae > JBHPDM01. The sequence continues at coordinate 5,663 of JBHPDM010000010.1, read as the reverse complement.
ATCATCTATTCTGTGCCTGGCCGTTTTAAGCTGAGCCGTCAGGCTGCGGCTTGCGATCAGGAAACGAGCGATCTCCTCAGAGACACGCAACCCCTCCTTTGCGCGGTTGATATTGGCGTCGATGATCCGGACGATATTATTTTTTTGGGATTTTGGCAATTTTCCTTACCAGGGCCGTGGTTGAGAGGCCCTTAACCAGCCTTAACCGCAAGATCCTTCCGCCGTAACTTTTTACGATCCCGCTGCCGACTATTCCTGATGATTTCCAATCCGCACCCTTGACCAGGATGTCCGGCCTAAGCGCCTTTATTACTCTCAGGGGTATCTCCTCTTTAAATATAACTACGTAATCCACGCTTTCTAAGGCAGCGATCACCCTGGAGCGCTCTTGCTCCCCGACAATCGGACGCCCCTTACCCTTGATCTTTCTTACCGAACCGTCTGAGTTCACGCCGACGACCAGGATATCTCCTTTTGCTTTTGCCTGCTCAAGATACCTGACGTGGCCGTAATGCAGCAGGTCAAAACACCCGTTGGTAAAGACTATCGTCTTGCCCCTGCGCTTTAAAGCGCGCACGGTCCTTGTCAACCCGGAGAGGGTCTTTAACTTTGCTTTTAAGAAAGTGCTTCTTCTATTAGTTCGCATATTACATGAGCTACGGTGATGTGCGCCTCTTGAATTCTTGCGGTGACCTTTGAGGGGATCACCAAAGATGCATCAGCGATCTTTGCGATATCACCTCCGTCGCCACCGGTCAGCGCCACGGTCTTCAGGCCCATCTTCTTAGCCTGCTTTAAGCCTGCGGCGACGTTCTTCGCCTTGCCGCTTGTAGAGATACCGATTGCGATATCGTTCTTATGAGCGAGTCCCTCGATCTGCTTGGCAAAGACTACCTCGTAGCCATAATCATTTGCAAGCGCCGTAAGGATCGATGTGTTGGTAGTCAGGGCGACGGCAGCCATCGCCTTCCTGTCCTTCTGGAACCTGCCGATCAGCTCTGCGGCGATATGCTGACTGTCACTGGCTGAACCGCCGTTTCCAAAGATGATCACCTTTCCGCCTTTTTTAAGGGAATCCACGGCAAGCTCGGCGATCCCGATGATCTTAGCAATTGATTCATGCATCAATTGCTCTTTAATATGGATGTTCTCCAGTAAAATATCTTTGATCCTGTCCCTCATCACCCTCTCCTTTTTTAACCGAAAAACACCTCGGCGATCTCATAAAGCTTCGGATCGACGGTCTTTAAAACACTGACTGCTTTTCCAATCGGCACATCTACGATCTTGTTTCCCGTCAGAGAGACCATCCGGCCGAATTTTTTATCCCTCACCAACTCGACAGCCTTGACGCCGAAACGAGTGCCCAATATCCTGTCAAAGGCCGATGGGCTTCCGCCTCTCTGAATGTGTCCGAGGACACTTACCCTGGTCTCAAAGCCAGTCTTCTTCTCGATCTCCTTGGCTAACTTATCGCCGATCCCCCCTAACCGTACGTGTCCGAAGGAATCCAGCTTCTCCTCCTGAAGTACCTGGGCCCCCTCTTTGAACTTAGCGCCCTCAGAGACGACGACTATACTGAAGGACTTCCCCCGCGATTTTCTTTTTCTTAAAAACTCAGCTACCTTATCCATATCGATCGGCTTCTCGGGAATCAAGATCAGATCCGCTCCTCCGGCGATACCGGCTTCGGTTGCGATCCAGCCGGCGTGCCTGCCCATCACCTCGCAGACGATGATACGGTGATGGCTCTCGGCGGTAGTATGCAGCCTGTCAATGCATTCCATCGCGGTATTTATCGCGGTATCAAAACCAAAGGTATAATCAGTGGCGGAAAGGTCATTGTCTATTGTCTTTGGGACACCTACGATATTTTTTATGCCGTCCTTGATCAACTTTAACGCCACCCCGAGGGTATCTTCCCCTCCGACTACGATCAGCGCATCAAGGCCCAACCCTTTAAAGTTATCCTTTAGTTTCTCCAGGCCGCCCACCCTTTTGTAAGGGTTGGTACGGCTGGTACCTAAAATAGTCCCGCCCCTGTGCAGGATCCCGGAGGCTGCCCGTATATTAAGCTTTTCTGTGTCGTTTTCGATCAACCCCTTCCAGCCATTCTTGATCCCGATGACCTCAAACCCTTCCCTTTCTGATTTTCTTATTACCGCCCGGATCACCGGGTTCAGTCCCGGACAATCCCCGCCTCCTGTCAGTATTCCGATCTTAGTCATCTGTTGCTCCTTTTTCATTATTTAAACTCTACCGTAACCGCTGTATGGTATGGTCGGCTCCGCGCTTTCAGGATCTTTTCTCTTCTTCTCATCGGAGGTAATGATCTTGGCTACATGGATCTTGATCGTGATCTGCTCCTCTAAACCGAGCACTTCCTGGATCTTATTACGCGTCACTTCCTGCAAGCGTGTAGTAAGCTCCGGAATATTTGCTTCTGACCTTAATATTACCCGCAGGTCGACCACTAACCCCTTCTTGGAGGCGACTACATTAGGCCGCAGCTCCTTTATTTCAGGGGTGATGTTACCTAGCCGCTTGATCAGATCTTCTACCGCAGAGAGGGCGATCGTCACCTGCCCGGTTGATGTAGAGAAGGCGATCATCTTCTGCCTCTGAAAACGGCCGAGGACCAGCTGCGCAAAAGAGATACTGATCAGGATCAATAAAAGACCGACCATCCCGATTGCGATCTTAGTATTGTAGTGGGTAAGGGCAAGCAATTCATCTATATCCTGCGGCTGCAGGAATCCCAGCGAAAAGAATATCAGCACCACGCCGATAAAAATGATCACTACCGTATAGAATAAGATACCGAAGACCATAAATAATTTCATTGCCTACCCCCTTTCAATTGCCTGCACATTGATATTGACGTCTTTGATCAAGAGGTTAGTCATCTTCTCTAAGGCATAGCGGACGTTCTCCTGCACGCTATTGGCTACCTCCGGAATATTCGCCCCGTACTTGATTACTAATGGTATATCGACCCTGACCTCGTCATTCTTATCGATCTCTACCTTGATCGAATGATTTGGCTTCTTACCGATCAACTCCAGGATCCCGCTCTTAAAGTCTCCTCCGATGCGCTTGACCCCTTCGATCTCGGTAGCGGCAAGCGAGGCAACTGAGGCAACGACGTTTTTGTGTATGCGGATATTCCCCAGGTCAGTGCTGGTATCTTCTTTATGCATTATAATTCTCCTTCCGGCTCTTCCTTAAGCATCTCCTGCACAAAATGCGTCGAGACCTCTCCCCTGATAAAGAGGGGATTATCCAAGAGGCTTTGGTGAAAAGGGATCGTCGTCTTGATCGGGCCGATCTCAAACTCGCTTAAGGCCCTGCGCATGATCGCGATCGCCTCTTCCCGCGTCTCTGCGTAGGCGATCAGTTTAGCCAGTAAAGAATCGTAGTGGGGTGTCACCTTGAATCCTTGATAGATGTGGGTATCGACGCGTACGCCCGGCCCCCCGGGTAGATTAAGCGTCTCGATCACCCCCGGCTGAGGTAAAAAGCCGTTCACATGATCCTCCGCGTTTATCCGGCATTCGATCGCCGCTCCGTTAAATTCAATATCATCCTGCTCCAAATTCAGCTTCTCCCCAGCGGCAAGCCGGATCTGCGTTTTGATCAGGTCTATTCCGGTGACGATCTCAGTCACCGGATGCTCCACCTGTACGCGGGTATTCATCTCCATAAAATAGAAATTGTTACCCTCGTCAAGCAGGAACTCGATCGTTCCGGCGCTTGAGTAATCGACGGCTTTTGCTCCCCTGATCGCAAACTCGCCCAGGCGCTTGCGTAATTTATTGTCTACTGCCGGCGAAGGAGATTCCTCAAGCAGCTTCTGGTGCCTCCTCTGTATACTGCAGTCCCTTTCTCCGAGGTGGACGATCTGGCCGTATCGATCTCCGATTATCTGAATTTCAACATGGCGGGGTCTTTCGATGTACTTCTCGATATAGACGTCCGGGCTGCCGAAATTCGCCTCAGCCTCCTGCTGCGCCACCATCAGGCTGCTTAGCAGCGAGATATCATTGTGGCAGACACGCATCCCTTTTCCACCTCCACCGGCAGCGGCTTTGATGATCACCGGATACCCGATCTTATTGGCGATCCTCTTGACCTCATCCTTGCCCTTTACCACCTGGGTGCTGCCGGGGATTATCGGCAGGCCCGCCTTTTGCATGGTGGTGCGCGCGTTCATCTTGTCCCCCATCAACTTCATATTTTCAGGGGATGGCCCGATAAAGGCGATGTGGCAGGATTCGCAGATCTCGGCGAAATGGCTGTTCTCGGCAAGAAAGCCGTAGCCGGGATGAATCGCTTCGACATCGGTGATCTCGGCAGCACTTATGATCGCCGGGATGTTAAGGTAGCTGGCACTTGCCGACGCCTCTCCGATGCAGATCGCTTCATCCGCAAAGCGCACGTGCAGGCAGTCCTTGTCCACCTGCGAATAAACCGCCACGGTCCGGATCCCCATCTCGTGGCAGGCGCGCATTACCCTGAGGGCGATCTCGCCCCGGTTAGCAATAAGTATCTTAGAAAACATATCTTTTAGATGGGTTCGATAAGAAAAACTGATTGTCCGAACTCGACGGGTTCGGCGTTATCTACGAGTATATCTACTATCTTGCCGTTGATCTCCGATTTGATCTCATTCATCAGCTTCATCGCTTCGATGATGCAGATCACCTGGCCAGACTCAACGCTCTGGCCTACTTCCACGTAAGGGGGCGACTCAGGTGAAGCAGCCCGGTAAAATGTCCCCACCATCGGCGCCTTGATCTCTACGGTCTTTGCGCTCACCTGGGGGTTTGTTTCTTTGGCTGCAGCGGCGCCGGGAGAAACCTGCTCCCTTTCGACTATGATCGGGCCGCCCTCGATACTGCCAGATGCGGTCTTCTTCAATCTGATACGCAGACCCTGCTTCTCGATCTCCAGCTCCATCAGGCCGTTCTCGTTCATCAGGTTGATCATCTCTTTGATCTCTTTAATGTTCATATCTCAACCCCCTTAATAGACCCTTTCGACATATTGACCGCTGCGCGTATCGATCTTGATCTTATCCCCGATGTTGATAAAAAGCGGCACCACTATGGTTGCTCCGCTCTCGATCTGGGCAGGCTTGCTGCCCCCTTTTGCCGTATCACCCCTGACCCCCGGTTCGGTGTGGGTGATCTCGTATTCGACAAACATCGGAAGGTTTATATTTAAAACTTCGTTCTCGTAAAAGTTAGCGGTGATCTCCAGGTTATCCTTCAAAAACTTTATCTTATCCTGGATCGTGGCTTTATCGATCGCCACTTCCTCGAAGCTCTTCTGGTCCATAAAGTGAAAGATGTCGCCTGAACAATAAAGATACTGCAGCCTGCGCTCCTCTATAAAAGCGCGCTCGACCTTATCGATCCCCCGGAAGGTCTTATCATGTATGGCGCCGGTCTTTATCTGCCTTAATTTCACGCGCACAAAAGCCGAACCCTTCCCGGGTTTTACGTGCTGCGCCTCAACTATCATATAGGCCTGACCATCCACAAGGATCGTCAGGCCTGCTTTTATCTCATTTATCGAGACCGCCACTCAATACCTCGCAACCTCTGCCGGAATGGTCTTTACTGTGGAACCGGCGGTTTACCTGCCGGGAAAGTTCGGGA
>JBHPDM010000009.1:0-41869 GCA_042577285.1 Candidatus Omnitrophota bacterium | reverse complement strand
AGCTTGAGGCAGAGCTTGAGGATGCAAAGGTGAAGCTTTCCGCGGCAGAAAAGGAGAGCAAGAGTGTATCCGTAAGATATGAGGAGCTTCTTCGGGCCGGCAGGCACGCAGTTGCGCATTCCCCTAAAGCCAAAGATGGTGCCGTAGGCAAAGATCAGGATGATTCGGCTTTTAAGGGGCGACAGAAAGTACAGCAAACCGCCCAACAGAACGATAAAGAGATCGGGAACATCCTGCTGAGTAAAAAAATCATCTCTAGGAATATTCTCGGCAGGGCCATGGAGTATCAATCTGAATACGGGGGGACAATAACGCAGTATCTGCTCGCTTTCGGATATATAGATGAAGGTAAATTAGCCCAATGCCTCTGTGAACATTTTAAACTTCCTTATCTACCTTTATCAGCCTGCGATATCTCTAAGGAAGTGATCAGGGTGGTGCCTCAGGATATCGCCGAGAAGCATCTATTGATCCCGGTAGATAAGATAGGAAATACGATCACGGTGGTGATGCAGAATCCGCTTGATACGAAAGCAATCAACGCGCTTAAAGATGCTACCGGCTGTGATGTGCGGCCCTTCGTAGGCGTAGTTTCTGAAATTATCATGGCTTTAGAGTATTACTATCACGTTAAGCCTAAGGGTAAAAAGAAGTTGCCGTTCTTCGTAGAAAGCAAGGCATACGTCGGGCTGGAAAGGAGGAACTCAGTCAGATTGAAGGCTGAACTTGAGATCAGTTTTCCGGTGCAGGGACACGATAAAAAAACAAAAACCAAAGACGTCAGCAGGGACGGGTTTTTCTTTGAATTAGACATCCCGCTGCCGATAGGCTCAATATTGCCGATTGAAGTCCGGCTTCCTCAGCAGTTCAGTCCGGCCCCGGTCACCGCACTTACTAAGGTAGTCAAGGTCCTTCGGTTGGAAGAAAAGATCTTTGAGATCCACGTGATGACTACCGAGATATCAAAGAAGGGATTGGCCGCGATAATTGAATGCGCCTCTGCCGATTCCAGTAAAGAAAAGGGGTAATTTCTTCGGGTCCGACTGGCCCCGCGGATAATGTTTTTTAAGTCGAGCGAGCCCGATTTTGAAATTGACTTATTTTATCAGCAGTAGTATGATTTATAACAGAAGAGAGGTGCCGGTCAAATGATAAGTAATTCGTTAAAACCAAAAAAAGCCGGAGTATCTTTTGTCCTTATATTGTTACTATTTGTCTTTGCCCGCCCTGGGTTTGGCGGTGAGGCAGGCAGGATTTATTCCGAGGCAAAAAGCGCCGCGCGCAGGGGAAAACAGGATTTTGCATTTATCCGTTTTGATTCGCTGCTGAGGCGCTTTCCTGATTCAAGGTACGCCCAGGATGCCCTTTTTGCAAACGGCGAGTATTATTTTCAGATAGGCGATTACCGCGATGCAGTCAGGATTTTTAAAAAGCTTGCTCAGAAATATCCGGATTCCAAATCAAAGCCCTTTGACTTGGCTTATCGGTTACGGATAGCCAGGGAGGAGGATGATCAGGAGCTGGTCCAAGACCTGGAGAAAGAGATAGTCGCTTTTGAGCGGCTCAGCCTATTCTTCCGCGAGTCCAAAGAACACCAATACCGCTCACCCCTTAACCGGAAGCATAAAGTCATCTATTTTATCGATAAAGTAGAGTTTTATGTAGACGGGGAGCTGTTTGAAAAAGTATCTTATTAATCCCATCCGACTTTTTGCTGGCACTCTCGCCTTCGCCTTCCTGATATTCATCATAATCTTTAATATACGTCTTTACAGGGCCAAGGCCGCGCTCACCGATACCGCATACATGCATTTTGGGCAAAGGCTCTCCATGTCGAGGATGTATTATATGCCTCCTTATTTTATTATTATGGAGGATATTTCTTTTATACGCACTACCCCGCCTCCAGGGGAGAGGATCTTTCTTGTTCCGATCGCCAGGGCTGAATTTTCACTCAAGGAATTCGTAAGAACAGGACGGATTTCTGTTACTGGTATATCTTTTTTTGAAGCTAAGGCGGATTATATCACCCTAAGTGATTTTATGAAGGAGAATTTACTTCAGGTCATAGAGTTTCTCAAATCCCTGACCGGGGGGGATATAGAGGTAACGGTCAAGAAAGCGGTTATGGGCCTGGCATCTGAGAACGGCGCAAGACCCCATATGAATATTGATCTATCGCTTAAGATGAGGGGTGAGAGTATATTGAGTTCCGGGATATTCAGCATAGATGCAGACGGGATCACCGGGGAGCGCGGAAAAAGGATAAAGAAGATTGTGCGGGGCAGCCCATTGCGTTACGAATTTAAGGGCGGCCTGAATAGGGATATTCTTTCCATAGAAAGCTTTGAGTTTATAAAAAATGATATGTATTCAAAATTGTGGGGACAATACCGAGGAGAAACTCTTCGGCTTAACGGTTTTTCATTTATCAATGTTTTTCCCAAGGAAGACGGATTTCGCAGTTCTCCCTTTAATCTTTTCAAGAGATTCATCTCGTATCTGCGCAGGAATATTGTTCCTGTTACGGATATCGGGATGGTCAGGGAGGATGTCAATATCCTTGATATAGACTGTCAGATCGGTTTCAAATTTCCGCGCGTTCGGGTAGACCGCTTGGACTTTTCGTTGAATAATACTCCTTACCGCCTAAGTGGCGATATATTGTTTACAAAGCCGATCGCGCTTGGGTTGATCTTTTCTTCGCAAGGCCCAGGGAAGATGGATCTGCGAGTCAGGGGCGAGCTGGATCGTGGCGTGTTCAACGGTAGGCTGGAGTTTGGGCTTCTGAATAAGAAAAGCGGCGAATCCGATCCGCAAAATACTGAAGTTGACTTAGAAGAACTCGCTTTCTATCTTGACGAATACCCCTATCTTAAAGCTCGTCTAAAAAGAGGCGATATTTCTTGTCAGTCGCAAAGTAATGTATATAAGGTGTCCTTGGATGACCTAAGTGCCCTCTTTGACTTCCGAAACTCGCGTTTTAAATCTGTCAGATTCCGTTCTTTATTTTATGGCGGTTTTTTGGAGGGCCAAGGGATAGTCGATATCACAGAAACCCCCTTGAGAAGCGGCTTCAATATTAATATAAGAGGAGTAGATGCGAATAAGTTGGATACTGTATCAAGGCATTTTCGCAAGGTGCACGGGAGAATGGATAGCCGGATGCATTTTGGCAGTTATCCTAAGGCGGCTTTAAGCGGCGAAATATTCTTTAGCAACGGACATCTAGATGATTTCGACTTCTTCGATTGGCTGGCCGGATTTTTCGCCATACGATCGCTTACGAGGGTGTATTTCGACAGCATATCCGCTAAATTTTCTTTAACGCGAGAATTATCGGGTTTGTACGATATCGTTCTAGATTCACAGGGACTGGATTTAAACGGAGATTTCAGCCTTATTGAGAATAATTTGGTTGCCAGTAAGCTCTCTTTGGGCTTAAGCAGGGAGTTGTTGAAAGACTCCAGGAAATTCAGACTACTGCTGAGGCTCCTGGGGAAAGATTTTCATTCTATTGTTTTCGATTTTCGGCTTTCGGGTATGCTGGATAAGATGAACTTCCAGTGGCTGGAATCAGATTTTAAAGAGAGGCTGAGGGCTTCGATACCCGGTTTCATAGAGAGGGCGATCGAGAGGCAGGTAGAAGCGGCGATTCAGGAGATTTCAAGGCCTTGATCAGTAGGTCTTGGATTTCCGCCGTAGGTGCCCGTCTGCCTGTGAGGCAGAGATCCGCCCTTGGCGGAAGGTCAGGAATGGTTTATAATATATTATCCAGGATGGACGAGATGAAGAGAAGCAGTTTACTTTTATTGTTAGGAATATTTCTTGCTGTTGGAAGTTGTCGTGCAGCGGATCTGATAGAGGGGGAGGATCTTTCTCTATCGCTGGAAAGTTACCTAAGGAAAGATATGATCATATTCAAGAATGTTACTGACTTAGACAGCAGTAACAGCGATGATACCACCGCCTATTTAGGCATCGACTATAGCTTTGCCGCAGACCTTACCTTTGGGGAAGGGGGCTTTGAGTTTTATCTTAAACTTGAAAGGAACGGGCCGTATGATTACAGCGCACCTCTTTTTGTGCACAACACTCTGATGACCTCCGGCGGTGTTATTGAGGAGTACCGCAGCGACGAACTCCTGCCGCAGGTTGAGGAGTTTTGGCTGGATGCGCCGCTGGTAAAAGGCACCAGGCTTAAGATTGGTCTGCTCACTTACGAGGTGGCCAACTGTTTCAGTATAACCGGTGTTTTTGAGAATTACGGCGCCACCGTTTACAACGGATCGGATGATCTTAGCTGGAGCATACACTATACGCGGCCGGACGTCGTCTATAAAAATCATCATGGCCCGCGCATCCGCCAGGATGAGGAGCAGGGTATTGACTATAACCATAATGCCGCCAATCTCTTTGCTGCGGATGTAAAATGGCGCAGCGGAGAGAGTACGTTTTGGCCATACCTGGGTGTCCTGGCTGACTATACTTCGCAAGGCAAGCGGGATAATTATTTCACTGCGCCGGTAGAAAGGGATATCCTGGGTACAGCAGGTATCGCCTGGAATTTAGAGCATGAAAACCTGGTTCTCGATTTCGAGTTTGCCCACAACTTCGGAGAGGCAAAAAGCGAAGATCCGTCATATGAAGATATAACCCACACCGGCTATCTATTCTACGCCGACGCGGATTATAAGCTTGGTAAATTTACGCCATCCCTGGAGTTTCTCGCCTGCTCCGGGAACAAGGTGACTACGGATATGGCGGCAAACGGGGATGAGACTCTGACTAGCGGGAAGAACAGGGCCTTCAGTTATTTTTCACCCCTGAATCAGAACTTCGGGGATTCCGTAGGCACAAGCCACTCAGAGATAGTACCGATGGTGGCGATGGGCAGCGGCTACGGCTTAAATTACGGCATCCCAAGGCCCGGATCGTTCGGTTCTTCGGATTTCGATAATCTCGTTATCGTCTCTTTAGGGTTTGATTACCAGCTAAACGAGAAGTTGGCCCTCGGGCTTTACGGTTACAATATCAGGGCGTTTGAAAGGCCGGTCGGCACCCTCAAGAGCGCAGGAGAGTATTTGTCCAGAGATTTGGGTAGGGAGGTCGATCTTTTCTTAGATTACCAATTCAACGATAATATCCTGATCAGCTTTGCTCAAGGTTTCTTCTTTCCGGGCAGATACTATAAAGAGGAGAGGGATGATACCGCAGGAAGTTTATTCAATCCGTATGTGCGGGGGGATGAGAGCGCAGATATCGCTTATCAGGTCGAGTTTTCCGTTGAATTCAGCTTTTAACGAAAGGAGAAGGTATGGCTACGATCGATGACTTCAAAAAAATAGAGTTAAGGGTCGCAAAGATCGTTGAGGCCGAAGATCATCCTAACGCCGATAGGCTCTATGTATTAAAGGTCGAGCTGGGGGATAAGACTAAGCAGGCGGTTGCCGGGATCAAGGCTTCTTATAAGAAAGAAGAGCTGATCGGTAAACTCGTAGTCTTCGTCGACAACCTTGAGCCTGCGACACTGCGCGGGGTCCAGAGCCAGGGGATGGTGCTGGCGGCGCAGGACGAGGCCGGAATTTGTGTCATCTCACCGGCAAGGGAAGTCAAGTTAGGTACTACGGTTAAGTGATCAGGCAGCTGGTCGGAAGCGATTTTTGTTTAGATAGATGCCGTTGTTGCTGCAGGTTCAGTGAGCCGGATAGCATCTGGTCACCCTGCCTTTTGGATGAAGAGGCCGGGGGATTCTTCCGGGATGGTTCCCTGGTCACCCCGCAGAAGAAGTTACGCCTTTCAGAGTTTCCCGAAGGCTCGCAGGATAAATTGCCTGCGCACATAGGTCCGTCATTTATCTGTCCATTTTTGGAGCTTTCCGATAACAGCTGCCGGATTTATGCATCCAGGCCTTTTGAATGTCAGCTCTATCCGTTTCTTATTAACCGCAGGCAAGATAAGACTTTCTTATCGGTAGATCCGGGCTGCCTTTACGTCAAAGAGAACTTTGAAAGCGAAGAGTTCGGTGGCTATTGCCGCTACCTTGAAGAATTGCTTTCAAGGGCGGACTACAAAGACACCCTAAGGAGAAACCCGCAGATAATCCAGTCCTATAGTGATGCCCGGGATATCTTGGAGCTAAAGATCTAAAACAGATGAAGCTCAAAATTCTGACAGCCGCAGACAGGCGGGTATTCGATAGATTCTTAAAGTTAAAGGAGCATCAACTTTCCGTCTATGCCTTTGAGAACATATACATCTGGAAGCAGCTCTATAAGATCCGCTGGCAGATCGTAAACAACAGTCTTTGCGTATTCTTTAGTGATCCCCTTGGGACTTTTATGTACCTGCCGCCGCTTGCAGATAAGCTTGATCCGCAGGTTTTAAGAGAGTGTTTCAGGGTGATGGACCGGTTAAACCGTAATAAAGAGGCCTCGCGCATAGAGAATGTAGAAGAGGTTGAATCCAAGACCTTCCGTAGATTAGGATATATGCCGAAGGATAAATTCTGCGATTATCTCTGCCTGAGGAGAGATCTATCTGATTTAAAGGGCAATAGCTACAAGCCGCAAAGGGCTTCCTTTAATTTCTTCACCAAGAATTATAAGTTTGAATATCTTCCGTTTTCTGTCAGGTACCGCGGTCAGTGCATGGATCTATACGGGCGCTGGGCAGAGTCCCGCCGGCAGAAGAAGCAGGATCCGATTTACCGGATGATGATCGAAGACAGCCGCCGCAGCCTCAAGGTCCTGCTCAATGAATACGGCTATTTGCATTGTCAGGGCAGGATCGTAAAGGTGGATGGCAAGATCAGCGCCTTTACCTTTGGATTCAGATTAAACAGCAATACCTTCTGCATACTCTATGAGATCACCGATCTATCGAGGAAGGGATTAGCGCAGTTTATCTTCCGCAAGTTCTGCCGGGAGCTGGTTGACTTTAGATACATAAATATAATGGATGATTCGGGGCTGGCCAATCTTAAAAAGGTAAAGTTATCGTTTCGGCCGCGCAGATTAGTAAAGAACTACATAATCAAAAGAAGCGATGGATAAGAACATAAATATAAATGATATAGAATTCACCGTATTCGACCTTGAGACTACCGGCCTTGATCAAGGTTCCGGAGACAGGGTGGTAGAGATAGCCGGGATAAGGTTTAAGGGTGATCAGCGCAAGGGGGAATTTCAGAGTTTAGTAAACCCCCAGCGGGCTATATCCCCCGGAGCGTTCGAGGTGAACAGGATCACCCCGGAGATGATCAGAGGCGCGCCCAAAATAGACCAGGTTTTACCGGAATTCCTTAAGTTCATCCAAGGGAGTTGCCTTTGTTCGTACAATGCCGCCTTTGATATGGGTTTTTTGAATAATGAATTAAAGATCATCGCCAATGGTGATTTAGGCGATATCCAGGTGGTAGATATTTTGAAGATGTCACGCAGGCTGATGCCGGAACTGGGGCGTTACCCCTTATGGTTTGTGGCCGAGAGCCTGGGGTGTAAGTCCCGGCAGGAGCACCGCGCCCTCTCCGACGCAGAGCTTACGGTTGCGGTCTTTAATAAGCTGAAAGCGAAGCTTTCGGAGAAGGGGATCCTTGATTACAACAACTTCACCAGCCTCTTCGGGCTTAATTCAAATTTCCTACAGAATTTATCCGACCAAAAGATCGCCAAAATCAACGAGGCGTTAAATTTAGGGGTCAGGCTGAAGATCAGGTATCTCTCAGGCGCCAGCGCCAAGGTCTCTGAGAGGGAGGTCGTCCCCAAAGAGATAAGGATGGAGGGCAAGATAGTCTATCTGGCCGGCCACTGCTGCCTGAGAAACGACTTGCGCACCTTCAGGGTGGACAGGATCCTGCACCTTGAGATAATTTAAGCATGTATAAAAAGATCAAATTACCCTTTAGGCTTAAGAGATCAGTGCTGGCTCTTGGTTCTCAGACCAAGAATAGAATTTGTTTTGCCGCCGGCGATTATGCTTATCTAAGCCCGGTACACGGCGATTTAAATGATCCGGATGACCTGGCGCATTTTAAGCAAGATGTAAAGCGGTTTCTTAAGAAGAAGCCAAGGATCCTCGTCCATGATCTGCATCCGGATTACCAATCAACTAAATACGCCCAGGAGCTATCCGGCCTTGGTTTGCGTTTACAGGGCGTGCAGCATCATCATGCGCACATCGCATCGTGCATGGCAGAGAACGGGCTTAAGAATAAAAGAGTGATCGGGGTTGCTTTTGACGGGACAGGATTAGGTGAAGATCAGGCTATCTGGGGAGCGGAGTTTCTGATCTGTGATTATAAGGGTTTTACCAGGCGCGCGCACTTAAGAGAGATCCCTCTTGTGGGGCAAGAGCAGGCTGTCGTCGAGCCCTGGCGGCTTGCCGCGATCTGGCTGTATCTGGCTAAAGGGGAAAGATTCCTGGATTCCGGGATTGGCCTGGCGAACAAGATCGATAAGAGAAAGTGGCAGGTCTTAAAGAAGATGTATCTGTCAGGCTTTAATTCTCCCCCTGCCAGCAGTATGGGCAGGCTCTTTGATGCTGCGGCAAGCCTGGTACTATCGAGAACACGCGCTGATTTCGAAGCACAGCTTGCAATAGAGCTGGAGAAGAAAGCCTCATGCTCTGTGCGGGATGAGCAGACTTATGAATTCCGGATTATACGCAAGAATAAAAGTTATATTTTAGATCCTCTGCCGCTCTTTAAAGGGATCCTCTCGGACCTGAAGAGGAAAAGGCCTGCCGGCTTGATCGCATATAGGTTTCATGCAACGGTTGCTGACATGATATCAAAGATATGCCTTTTATTAAGAAGGGATACGGGGATAAAAAGAATAGTCTTATCAGGGGGAGTCTTTCAGAACAACCTATTGTCTGCCCTGGCCAAGGAACGACTAAGGCAGTCAGGTTTTAAAGTGTTGATGCACAGGGATTCTTCCTGCAATGATAGCGGTATCGCGCTGGGTGAGGCAGTAAGCGTAGGAGCGCACAGATAAACCATGTGTTTAGCGATTCCCATGAAGATAAAGAATATTAAGGGTGACTTTGCGCAGGTAGAATCCGGCAGGCTCATCCGCACGATAAATATCCAGATGATCGCCGGCATCCGTAAGGGCGATTTCGTCTTAGTGCACGCCGGTTTTGCGATCGAGAAGGTGGATCCTGAAAGGGCAAAAGAGACCCTAAGGCTTATAGATGAAATACGTTGATGAATTCCGTAATAAGGCATTAATCAAGAAACTCGCGGCGAGGATCGCGCGGATCATGCCTTCCCGCAAGGTCACTATCATGGAGGTCTGCGGGACGCACACCCAGAGTTTCTTCCGCTTTGGCATCGATGGGATCCTCCCTGCGGACCTCAGGCTTATTGCAGGGCCCGGGTGTCCGGTCTGCGTCAGTCCTCAAGAGTATATTGACAGGGCGGTAGAGCTTGCGCAGAATGAATTTAACATCATCGCCACCTTCGGAGATATGCTGCGCGTGCCAGGGAGCACTTCGACCCTGGAGAAAGAGAGGGCGAAAGGCGGCAATGTAATCGTACTCTATTCTGCTCTGGACAGCTTAAAGATCGCCCGCCGAAACCCGGCCAAGAATGTAATATTTCTTGCTGTGGGTTTTGAGACTACTGCCCCCACGATCGCGTTAAGTATCTTGGCAGCGAGCAGAGAGAAGCTGAAGAATCTATTCTTTTTCTCATCCCTGAAGACTATTCCCCCGGCGATGCATCACTTGGTCTGTGATAGAAAGTTGAATTTGGACGGGTTCCTCTGCCCCGGGCATGTCTCGACGATAATCGGCTCAGCAGCCTACCAGCCTTTAAGCAGAAAGTTCTCCATCCCCTGCTGCGTTACCGGTTTTGAGCCGTTTGACCTTATGGAGGGGATCTATATGCTTTTAAGGCAGATCACCAAAGGCAGGCATGCTTTTGTGGCTAATCAATATCAGCGCGCAGTAAGTAGAAGCGGTAATAGAAGAGCGCTTAAAGTGCTGCGGGAGGTTTTTAAGACGACTGATGCCTCCTGGCGCGGCTTAGGGGTTATCCCAGGGAGCGGGTTAGGGATCAGGTCAGAGTTTGGCGCATTTAACGCAGAAAAGGTTTTTTCTTTTGCCAGGAGCCGCTCCAGAACAAGCGCAGTTCAGAAGCGCTGCAGGTGCGGCGATGTGCTTAAGGGCTTGATACTTCCTACACAGTGTCCGTTATTCTTTAAGGCCTGCCGGCCGGATAATCCGGTGGGCCCCTGCATGGTCTCAAGCGAGGGTGCCTGTAACGCCTATTATAAGTACAGGCGCTAAAAATAACGCAATTTTGCATGGAATCTGCGGCCCCTTTGTTGTAAAATATATCTTCTAGCGAGCATATATAGATGAGAAAAGATAATAAGGAATATTTAGGCAGGGAGCGCAGGAGATACATCCGCCTGGACTCGGTCTTTCCGGTGCAGTTCCGTATCCTAAGCATCGACGGCAAGGAAGCCCTCTCTGACTTGCTGCAGGGATTTACCAGCAATGTCAGCAAGGGGGGGATCTGCCTAGAGGTAAATAATTTAAAGCCCGAATTTGCAAAACTGCTAAAAGAAAAGAAGGCAAAATGCTCTCTGGATATCCAGATGCCCCTGGCTTCTGATGCGGTATTCGCTAAGGCTAAGGTCGCCTGGGTTAAGGAAATAGCCGCTATCCCCGGTAAATATTTCATTGGCTTGCGCTACGAGAAGATAAATCCCGTACAAAACAAAAGGATCATCCATTTCGCCCGGGTGAAGAGATTTTTTGCTCCCGTTGCGCTGACGGTTATCTTTGTCCTGGCTCTTGGCTTCGGGATCAACAGCTATATCAGTATAAAGTTGCTCAAAGGGAATAAGGCGCTTGTCGGTCAGCTGGTCGAGATCCTGCAGGAATCGAGTGTCGCCAAACAGAGGGTAAAGGAGATAGTCAAGGAGAGGGAGCAGCTGCAGCTTAAGATCCAGGCCATGCAGTCGCGCATCCAGGCGGTCACAGGAGAGAAGAAGAAGCTGGAGGATTCCGGAAGGCTCCAGGATTCAGGAATAGCCAGGAAGTTTGAAGAACTGAATAATTCCATTGGCAGGCTCACCCAGGAGAAGGCGTTTCTGCAGGATCAGTTGATCTCGGCGCAGAGTAAGGAGGCCAGCGTTACCGAAGAGCTCCTGCGCCTGGATAAGAAGAAGATCACCCTCACCCAGGCCAATCTTGATAAGATGTATGAGTGGCTCAAGGTCCACCAGAACCCGCGCACCGGATTGGTGATCAGCTTTGAGGGGGATTCCGAGGTAGCGGACTGGGCCTTTGTATACGACCAGTCACTGGCGGTGATCTCATACACCTACTTCTCTGATTTTGACCGGGCAAAGAAGATCCTTGACTTCTTTTACAGGAAGGCAAAGAGGCCGGGCAATATATTCGTCAATGCCTATTACGCCGGGGACGGACAACCCGCAGAGTACGTCGTACACAGCGGGCCGAATATCTGGCTGGGGATGGCGATCCTGCATTATACCAAGCAGAGCCGTGACCGTACGTATCTAGGACTGGCAGAGAAGATCGCCTCAAGCATCATCGCATTGCAGAAGCAGGATAAAGCAGGCGGTATCCGGGGCGGGCCGCAGGCCAAGTGGTATTCTACAGAGCATAATCTTGATGCCTATGCGTTCTTCTCTATGCTCCATGAAGTTACCGGCAAGGATGTTTATCTGGAGGCAAGGGATAAGGTACTGGACTGGTTGATAAAACATACCTACGATCAAGTAGATATACCGGTCAAGAGGGGCAAGGGAGACGCCACTATCGCTACAGACACCTATGCCTGGTCGATCGCGGCTATCGGCCCGGAAAAGCTGGAATCCCTGGGGATGAATCCGGACAGGATCATGGATTTTGCTCAAAAGGCCTGCGGCGTCCAGACTTCTTTTGTACGCCCGGAGGGAAATTCGCTGATCATTAAGGGCTTTGATTTTGCGCCGCAGAGGCATGTAGCCAGGGGTGGAGTCGTCTCCAGTGAATGGACCGCCCAGATGGTGATATCGTTTAAGATCATGGCGGAATTTTACCGTAGCAAAAATATGCCGGCCAAGGCGCACGCTTATGACCTCAAGGCCAATGAATACCTGGCTGAACTCGGGAAGATGATCATCTCCAGCTCCTCGCCCTCGGGACAGGGGGAGAGCTGCCTGCCTTATGCCTCGCATGGTTTTGTGGACACAGGCCACGGCTGGATGACGCCTAAAGGAAACAGCACCGGTTCAGTCTCCGGCACAGCTTACACCTTGTTTGCTTACTACAATTATAATCCTTTAAGTCTTAAGGAATGACTTCCCGGAGACTGTATTCGATCTATCGAAAGCTCTTTTTGGCTTTCGGCCCTCAGCATTGGTGGCCGGGGGATACGCCTTTTGAGATCGCAATCGGCGCCATACTCACGCAGAACACCAATTGGGGAAATGTAGAAAAGGCGATAAATAACCTTAAGGCGAAAGGGCTGCTTTCGCCTAAGAAACTACATCAGCTCTCCTGCGCCAAGATCGCAAGACTAATAAAACCTTCGGGTTATTTTAATATCAAGGCAAAGAGGTTGAAGGCTTTCCTTGATTTTTTGTTCAGGGATTACGGCGGCAGCTTGAAAGGCATGTCTTCAGTGAGCACCAACAGGCTCAGGAATGATCTGCTTTGCGTGAATGGGATCGGCCCTGAGACCGCAGATTCGATACTGCTTTATGCTTTGAAGAGGCCGGTATTTGTTGTTGATGCCTATACCAGGAGGATATTCTCAAGGCACAGGTGCATTAAAAATGATGCTGACTATAATACGATCCAGGAGTTTTTTACGGATAAGCTTAAGCGCAATACCGGATTATTCAATGAATATCACGCGCTATTAGTCAGATTAGGTAAGGAGCTCTGCCTTAAAAGTAGACCCAGGTGTAATATCTGTCCACTAAAGGAGGCTAGATGCGCAGGGTAGTTTTATTGGTGATTTTCTTATCTTTTTCGACTCATTTATATGCAGCGCCCTGCTATGGAACTAAAATGCCCGAGAGAAAGCAATTATTCCTCGGCACTGAGACGCATTCTATCTTTAAAAGGTACCTGGGGGATGGGCATGGAAAATTAAGAAGCCTACAGCATTTTCTTCTGATCACTTACGGAGTCTTTGATTGGTTTTCTATAGATCTAAAGGGTGGCGCAGGCTATATAAAACAGCATCCTGTAGGAGGCGATGAAGTGGATTATCCGTCGGACTTTGCGGGAGGATATGGCTTCCGCCTGAGGGTTTTTGAAAAAGGCAAGATCAAGGCCGTCTTTGGCTTCCAGCATATCAGCGTCCATCCTGAAAAAGTGCATCTGGAGGGAATAAAGAATACTGCGGTCCTGGATGACTGGCAGTGGTCGGCTTGCGTTTCGTACGATTTTGGTAAAATAACGCCATACCTGGGTACAAGATGGTCGCGAGTAGACTACATCCACTGGGTGGAGGAGGACAGGAAACGCAGGATGTCAGATATGACTAAGGATATTGGATTGATCCTGGGGCTTGATCTTTCTTTGTCTGAAAGGATCTGGCTTAATCTAGAGGGTTCACTGATCGACAGCGAGGCCTTCTCCTTTAGCCTGAATTACAGCTTTTAAAGGATGATAAACAGGAAGCGGCTGATAAAGCTTACCCAAAGCCTGATCCGGATAAGTTCGGAGAATCCCGGAAGCAACGAATATAAGATCGCCCGATTCGTCAATGCTTACTTTAAAGGGATCGGCCTGAAGAGCAGGATCTATGAGTTTAAAGAGAGGCGCTCTAATCTCGTCGCGGTTTTACCGGGGAGGAACAGGAGAAAGACATTGCTCCTGACGCCGCATTTGGATACTGTGCCGCGCGGCAGGAACTGGCACTATGACCCCTTTGGCGCAAAGATCGAGAATGGCTTGATCTACGGGTTAGGCGCAACTGACTGCAAGGGGAACCTTGCCTGCGGGATAGAAGCGATAAATAGTTTAGTTGAAGATGGGGCGGTTTTAGGCTATAATCTCATCCTTGCCGCTACCGCTGATGAGGAGTGTGGTTCTACCTGGGGGCTGCTTCCGCTGCTTGAAAGAAAGATCATAAAACCGGATGCGGCAGTAGTGCTTGATTCTAATGAGTTCGACATCATCGTTACCCAGAAGGGATTAATACACCTTAAGGTAAAAGTCCGGGGTAAGAGGGCGCACGGCGCTTATCCTTGGCGCGGCAAGAATGCCATCGAGATCGCGATCAAGATCATTGACGATTTAAAGAAGCGCAAGGCCAGGGCGCCGGCGAATAAGTACCTGAGATCCCCGACGATGAATATCGGAACTATCAGTGGCGGGGATAAGGTAAATGTAGTCGCGGACTGGTGTGAATTTGAATTGGACTTTAGGTTTTTGCCCGGGATGGCGGCAGAGAAGATCTTGAAGGACTTAAAGCGCGTAATCAGAAAACATGCCTCGAGCGCCCGGATAGAGATAGAGGCAGTGCAAAAGCCCTATGCGATCAAAGAAGGCCATTCCCTGGTAAGATATCTTGTGCAGGCGGCAAGAACGGAGAGGTTAAAGGCCAGCATCAAGGGGTCAGAGGGAGCGACCACGATAACTTTCTTTCAAAAGAACGGAATTCCAGCGGTGGCTACCGGTTTCGGGAGTAAGGGCTGCGCACATATATCCGATGAATATGTTAAGATAAATAATCTTTACCGGGGCGCTCGAGTCACGGAACGCTTTTTAAAAAACTATAACTTTGATTAGAGGATAATTATGATGGATGAGATTTCAGTGATTAAAAGACCAAGACTTAAAGATCCATACCTGATCGCTGCCTGGCCGGGGATGGGGGAGGTCGCGTTTAAGGCGGCGAAATATCTAGTGGAGAAGTTAAAATGTCAGGAGTTTGCCCGGATGCCGGAGCGTGATTTCTTTTACGCTACCTCTAGCGTCGTCAAGAAGGGGGTATTGACTGTTCCGGAGCTTCCTCAGGGCAAGTTCTATTTTTGGAAGAATCCATCCGCTGGGAGCGACATGATCATATTTGTAAGCAATGCCCAGCCGGACCTTGCAAAGGCCCAGATCTATTGTGAAATGATCATTGATTTCGCCAAGAGCTTTAAAATAAAGACAGCAATAAGTTTTGCTGCTATGCCTCAGCCGATCGACCATACACAGGACTCCGCAGCCTGGTTTACCGCTACAACGGCAGAACTTAATAACCGCCTGAAGGATCACAATCTGAAGCGGATCAACGACGGGCAGATCACCGGTATGAACGGTCTCTTCTTAGGTTTAGCGAAAAAAGGGGGGCTTGAGGGGTTTTGCCTGCTTGGCGAGATCCCGATTTATGCGATACAGATCGAAAACCCCAAGGCCTCTTTGGCTGTTTTAAGCGCATTAGCCAGGATCCTCAGGATCAAGATCGATCTTACTACGTTGATCAGCCAGGGGCAGATCATGGAGGGCCAGATCAATAAGCTCTTCCAATATCTTAAACTAGGCGCTCCAGACGCACCGATAGGGGAGGAGGAGATCGAAAAAATCAAGAAGTCCTTAAGCCAGTTGACGAAGCTCCCGGTTTCGATGAAGGAGAAGATCGAGAGGATGTTTGAGGAAGCGGATACCGATATTTCCAGGGCTAATGAACTTAAGTCCGAGCTGGATAAATGGAATGTTTACAACGAATACGAAGACAGGTTTCTTGATCTTTTTAAGAAGAAGCAGGATAGAGATAAGAGCAATTGATGGGTGATTCAAAAATCGAAGCAGTGATCTTTGACCTGGGCAATGTCCTGATCGATTTTGATCACACACCGGCCGTAGTCAAGGTAGCAAAGTTCTCCGATAAGACCCCCCAAAAGATATTTGATCTCTTTTTTGATTCCGAAGCCACCGGCCTCTTTGAGGAGGGTAAACTTTCCGGCGAGCAGTTCTTCCAAAGGATCCGCGAGACGATCAATTTAAAGATGGATTATGCGGGATTCCTCCCGATCTGGAATGATATATTCTTCTTTAGCGATAAGAATCGTGCGGTCTACGGTCTTGCAAAAGCCGTAAAGAGAAAGTTCAAGACAGTGCTTTTATCCAATACCAATGCCGTGCATTTTGATTACGTAAGAAAAAAGTTTCCCGTATTTGATGCCTTTGACCACATTTTTACTTCTTATGAGTTAGGTATGCGAAAACCCCAACCCGCTATTTATGAAGAGGTGATCAAGGATATAGGCGTTACTTCCCCTGCTAATGTCTTCTACACCGACGATCGCAAGGAGCTCATAGAAGGAGCCAATCAGTTGGGGATCAGGGGTTTTGTCTTTAAGGACGTCGCTGGACTAAAGAAAGATCTAGAGAGCGTAGGGATAGATACAGATGAAAAAAGCGCCTGAAAAAATACTTCTTGCCCACGGCAGCGGCGGCAGACTGATGCATAAATTGATCAAGGAGCGCCTGCTTAAAAAACTAGACAACCCGATCTTAAGGGAGCTCTCCGACAGTGCATTAATAAATTGCCAAGGTAAGCTTGCCTTTTCTACTGATTCCTACGTAGTCAGCCCCCTGGATTTTCCCGGCGCTGATATCGGCAAGCTTGCGGTCTGCGGCACAATAAATGACCTGGTGATGGCAGGGGCGATCCCGCAATATCTCTCTCTTGCTTTTATCATAGAAGAAGGCCTGAGTTTCGCCACCCTGGAAAAGATCGTAGATTCCGTATCTTCTACCGCCAAAAGAGAAGGGGTGAAGGTCGTTACCGGCGACCTTAAGGTAGTAGAGAAGGGCGCCTGCGATAAACTTTTTATCAACACCTCCGGAATCGGCAGGATCATCAGAAGCAAAGCCCTTTCGGTAAGAAATATAAGGGTCGGCGACAGGATCATTATCAGCGGAAATATCGGCCAGCACGGGCTGGCGGTCTTAGCCAGGAGAAAAGAGCTGGATTTTAAATTCAATATAAAGAGCGACTGCGCAGCACTCAACGGGATGATCGTCCCGATACTTAAGAAGACTCACTCGATCAGGTTTATGCGCGACCCCACGAGGGGAGGCCTCGCCACAACGCTCAATGAGACTGTCCAGCAGTCAGGTCTGGGGATGATCATCGAGGAGGAGAAGATTCCTGTCTCTTCCAGGGTGAGGGCAGCCTGCGAATTATTAGGCCTGGATCCTTTGTATGTGGCCAATGAAGGCAGGGCGGTATTGGTAGTAGAGAAGGCCAGCAGTAAGAAGATCTTAAATCTGTTAAGAAGACATCCTCAGGGTAGGGACGCGCAGGAGATCGGCAGGATCACAAAAAAGTATCCCGGCCAGGTAGTGTTGAATACTTCGTTAGGGACGAAGCGGATAGTTGATATGTTGACGGGTGATCCCTTGCCTAGAATTTGTTAATAATTATTTTGCACTCGGGATATTCTTCGCGTGCTGAAATTTTTTGCCGTGCACTACGGTTTACGCCTCTCTCCCGTAACGTCTTACGTAAGCCTTCAGTACTCCCGTTTGGCGTAATCCCTTGTGCACTATTGCCAAAAAATTTTTAACGCACGCTCATAATATCCCTCGGCAAAATAATTTTAATTCTGTCAAGGGATTACCCTTAGAGAGATGAAAAAGAATAGATACCAGAAAAGATTTTATAGGGATTGGGGGGGAGAGAAGGATTTACGCTCTACCCATATCGTAGTCAAAGAGACTGACCTGCAGATCTTTACTGATAAAGCGGTCGATAAAGACTTCGTAAGAAACAAAGTATCTTTATACCGCAGGCAGATCGAGGAGTATATATCAAAGGAGAGGAGGTTTCTTACCAGCCTAAAACCGATCCCGGTGGAGCACTCTGCCGCGCCGATCGTCAGCGAGATGGCCCGCCAGGCAAAAAAAGCAGGTGTCGGTCCGATGGCTGCGGTAGCGGGGGCAATCGCCCAGTTTTTAGGCAAGCAACTTTTAAAACTCGGCTGCCGGGAGGTGATCATCGAAAATGGCGGGGATATCTTCCTGGCAACAAAAAAGACGCGCAGGGTAGCTATTTTTTCAGGTAGATCAAAGTTATGGCAGGGCCTGAGTTTAAAGATCAATCCTGCGGATTCGCCGGTAGGTATCTGTACCTCTTCAGGCAAGATCGGGCACTCTTTAAGTTTCGGCAGTGCAGACAGCGTGGTGATCTTATCTAGAAACGCCGCCCTTGCAGATGTGGCAGCCACCGCCTGCGGGAATCTCATAAATTCAAAAAAAGACCTCCAAAAAGCGATCGATTATGCGCGTCGAATCAAGGGAGTGCGCGGCGCAGTATTGATATTAAAGAATAATCTGATCAGCTGGGGGAAGGTGGAGTTTGCCAGATGAAGCGCCCTCCGGATATCTCCATAAGCAGGCTTGCGGTTTATCTAAGGTTCCTTAAGGATTACGCCAGGGATAAGGATTCTAAGTCTACGATCAACTCTACGGAGTTGGCCAGGTTTCTGGAGATGCATCCGCACCAGATCAGAAAAGATTTTTCTTATTTCGGGAAATTCGGCGAACGCGGCGTAGGTTACCGCATCCAGGATCTAAGAGAGCATATAAACAAGATACTCGGTTTAGGACGGGACTACAGGCTTTGCCTCTTGGGGATGGGGAATTTAGGCACAGCCCTATTTGCCTACGCTGGTTTTAAAGAGATGCGCCTTGATATCGTAGCTATATTTGACGACGATCCCAAGAAGATCGGCAAGAGATTCAGGGGGATCAGGGTCTATCGCCCCGAGAGTATCCCTCGGATAGTAAAAAAACTCGGAATTGATATCGCGATCCTGACGCTTCCCTCCCCGAAAGCACAGCAGACGGTGGATAAGCTGACTAAGGCAGGGGTGAGGGCGATTCTGAACTTCGTGCCGCTGAATTTAAATGCCCCCAAAAACGTAAAATTACGCAACGTAGACCTCTCCACGGAACTGATTAACCTCACGCACTTTCTCTCCGGAATAAAATAAGCCGAATTTAGTGATTCTCCGTCGGCAAAATACCCGCAGACAATGCGCTGAAAATTCAAAAAATACTTGACAAAAGTGTAACAAAATGTAGAATAAATAATAGGGATAAAATATTTGGAGGGAATATAAATAAAATTGAAAAAGTAATCAAAAAAATGAAGGGCTCTAAATCCGAGGGGCCCTTCTTTTTTATAATCAGATGAAAAAAGTAGGCCTGACATACGATCTAAAGACGGATTACAAGCCAAATCCCGGGGACCCGCCGGATATAAGCGCGGAGTTTGACCATCCGATGGTCATCGATGCGATCGCAAAGGCGGTTGAGTCCTGTGGCTTTAAGGTAAAGAAGATCGGCAACGCCAGAAATGTATTGGAGAATCTGGATAATCTTGATGTCGATATCGTCTTTAATCTTTCTGAAGGACTGACCGGGAGAAACAGAGAATCGCAGGTCCCGTTATTGTTAGAGATGGCGGGTATCCCTTATGTCGGAGGGGATGCCTTGACGCTCAGCCTGACCCTGGATAAGATCATGGCTAAGAAAGTCTTCATCGCAGAAGGCATACCTACGCCGAAGTTTTTCCAGATCAGGTCGTTAAATGGTAAATTAGATACGGGAAGCCTGGATTTTCCGCTGATCGTAAAAGCGCGTTACGAGGGCTCTTCCAAGGGATTGACCGATGATTCGCGCGTAGAAGATGCATCGGCCTTAAGGCAGCAGGCTGAACATATCATCGGGACTTATAAGCAGCCGGCGATCGTAGAAGAGTTTATCTCTGGAATGGAGCTTACTGTGCCGATAGTCGGCAACAGCCCTGCCAAGGCCTATTCTGTGGTGCAGGTAGCGATCGACGGAGATATCAATCTAAATGAAAGGTTTTACACCTTCGCCCACATCAACTCTGACCGGCTGCAGTATATATGTCCGGCGCAGATCGATAAGAAACTTGAGAGGAAGATCATTGACATGGCGATCAAGACTTACCATGCCGTAGACTGCCGGGATTTCGGCAGGGTGGATTTCAGGGTTGATACAAGAGGCAATCCTTATGTATTAGAGATAAATCCATTGCCCTGTCTTGCCCTTGAGGATGTTTTTCCGCTTGTGGCGAAGCAGAGCGGGATCACTTATGAACAGATCATCGGCGAGATCATCGAGAGCGCACTTATCAGGCTGGATTTAAACTAGGAGACGCGAGAGTGCCTAACACTACCTTAACCGAAAAACAAAAAGCTCAGCAGGTAGAAGCTGTTCAGGTTCGTCCGGTAAAGAGGCCGTTGGATTATCAGCAGATCAGCCTTTACAAGGATGTAAATCCTCTGGAGTGGGAGGATTGGCATTGGCAGTTAAAGAACAGGATCAGTTCAAGGGATGATCTTGCCAAGATCATAAAGTTGACCCCGGAGGAGGAGAAGGGGCTTAAAAAAGCCAGCGGAAGGCTATCTCTGGCGATCACGCCATATTGGGCGACATTAATCGATCCGCAAAATCCCAACTGTCCCCTGAGGCGCCAGGCTGTACCGGTAGGCGCTGAATCAACGGTCTCTCCCCATGAGATGGTCGACCCCTGCGCTGAAGACAGGGATTCTCCGGCGCCGCATTTAGTGCACCGTTATCCGGATAGAGTCTTATTATTGGCTACTGATCATTGCGCCACATACTGCCGGCATTGTACCCGGCGCAGGCTGGTCGGAGACCACAAGGAGGATAATTCGCCTTCAAGGTTTGATAAGGCAATAGAATACATAAGATCGAACCGTAAGATCAGGGATGTACTGATATCCGGCGGTGATCCCTTTATTCTTGAAGACGACCAGATCGAAGACATATTGAAGAAACTGCGCTCTATCTCGCACCTTGAGTTCCTGCGTATCGGAACGCGCACTCCGGTGACCCTGCCGCAACGTATCACTGAGAAGCTGGTGTCGATGCTTAAAAAGTATTCTCCTATCTGGGTGAGTATCCATTTCAATCATTACAAGGAGATCACCAAGCGCTGCAAGAGTGCCTGCGAGATGCTTGCTGATTCCGGGATACCCTTAGGCAGCCAGAGCGTGCTTTTGAAGGGCATAAATGACCGGCCCTCCACCATGAGAAGGCTGATGCACGAGCTCTTAAAGATCCGGGTAAGGCCTTATTATATCTATCAGTGCGACCCCGTAAGAGGCACACAGCATTTCCGCACTCCCGTTGCCACAGGGATCAATATCATGGAGAAACTGCGCGGCCACACCTCCGGTTACGCTGTCCCGGTTTACGTCATCGACGGCCCGGGCGGCGGAGGCAAGATCCCCGTCAGCCCCAACTATATGCTTTCGCAGGCAAAGGGTAAATACGTGCTGCGCAACTTCAGGGGTAAGATCTATACCTACCTAGAATGATATGGAATCCCGCTAGGAAAATCCAGCTGCTCCTATTTGCATTTCTGCTAGTTCCTGCCACAGCATTTGCTGATTCCCAAGCCTTATCAAGAGAAGAGATCATCGAAGAGGCCCTGGAGCAGGTATCTACAAATGGGCAGGCCCACTCCCAAGAATTGATGGAGGAGGAAGAATCGGTTGATTGGGCCGAGGAGCCGGAAATTCTACTGCAAGAGTTTGAAGCTCCTGATCAGCCATTCCTGGAGGATGATTCTGATTGGATGAGATTTGCGGGCGATAAAAGATTTGAGATCGGCTACGAATATTATAATTTTATTTACGAGGAGCCGGATGTCATGCGGGATGAGGGATTTATGCAGGGGCTCTATGCCTATTATACCTATTACGGTTACTTCACCCCTGAGTTCTACGGTAATGACAGATATATGTTTAGGCTGGAGGCGAGATACGCCGACGGCGAAGTCGACTACGAAAACTCAGGGTCCATGGAAGATATAGATGATTATGCGTTTGAAGTAAGAGGATTGGTAGGCAGTGTCTTTACCAATGGCAATTACGCGGCCATCCCTTATCTGGGATTCGGATACAGATATCTGAATGATGATAGCGGAGGCAGGATTACCTCCACCGGATACTACGGCTATGAAAGGGAATCAGAGTATTATTATATACCTGCGGGCGTTAACCTTATCGCTGATTTAGACAACGGCTGGTTCTTTGAGACAAACCTTGAATTTGATATATTCTGCAGCGGTCAGCAGACCAGCCATCTAAGTGATGTAGACTCAGGATATAATGATCTTGAGAACGATCAAAACAACGGATACGGCGCAAGAGCCTCATTGCGGCTGAGAAAGGATTTCGGACTAATCGATATCGTGATCGAGCCCTACATTAGATACTGGAATATTAAGAAGTCCGAAGACTCCAATTTTACATATTCTAATGTTATAATCGGTTATGGTTACGAACCAAAAAATAACACCAGAGAGTACGGCTTAAGAGGAGCGATCAGGTTTTAGCGCTCTTTTATCCCTTGACCCCTACCCCCCGCAGGTATATAATTAATTTCTCGCTTTGACCCCGACTCGAAAATTACTCAAGCCTAAGGAGCCCCGCTATGGAGACCAAAAATAAAAGAAGCCTGATACTCTTGGGGCACGCGCATTCCGGTAAGACTACGCTAGCCGAGGCAGCCCTCTTTGCCTCTAAGGCCACTACCCGCCAAGGCGCAGTCAATGAGGGCAATACCGTAAGCGATTACGGTTTTGATGAGATCGAAAGAAAGAGCTCGATAAATTCAGGCTTGCTCTACTGCGAACACAAAGGCAACCGTATCCAGTTACTTGATGCCCCGGGGTATACTGATTTCTTTGGGGAGATCATCTCGGGAGTGCGCGCCGTTGACGGGGCGGTGCTGGTGGTGGACGCTGTTTCCGGAGTCCAGGTAGGCACTGAACGCGCCTGGCAGATCATGGAGGAGCAGCAGTTACCCTGTATAATATTCATAAATAAAACTGATAAGGAGGGTGCGGATACCGATAAGATCTTATCCGATATAAAGACGGGACTCTCAAAGTGCGCCACCAGAGTAGATTCAATGGATTCTCCCGAGCTGATCGAGGCGGTCGCAGAGAGCGATGACAGGCTGTTAGAGAAGTATCTTGACGGTAAACAGCTCTCACCCGAAGAGATCAAGACCGGCCTGCACAGGGGTGTCGCCGCACGCAAGGTCTTTCCGGTTTTAAGCGGCTCTGCATTAAGCGGTACAGTGATCCCCGAATTATTGGATGCGATCATCCAGTATCTGCCTGATCCCTCTGAACGCCAAAAGGTGGAGGCAGTCGATCCAGCAAGCCCTGAAAACAAGAAGGAGGTGACGTTTAAGCCGGACGCGCCATTTTCTGCTTTTGTCTTTAAGAATATAGTCGATCCGTATGTAGGCCAATTGACGCTCCTGCGCGTCTTCTCAGGCGCCTTGCAGTCAAATACCGGTTTTTATAATGTGAACAAGAAGGCAAAGGAGAAGATCGGCCAGATCTATATGTTGCAGGGGAAGGAGCAGCGCGCACTCGATACTGCTTCCTGCGGAGATATCGTGGGGATAGCCAAATTAAAACAGACCGTCACATCCGACTCCCTAAGCGATGAAAAGAATCAGGTTTTATTCGACCCGATCGTCTTCCCTGAGCCGGCGATCTCAGCATCGGTGAAGCCTAAGACCAGCCACGACGAAGATAAGATCTCCGGAGCACTGGCGAAGCTTTCTGCCGAAGACCCGACATTTAAATCCACGCACGATGCGCAGACAAAGGAATTGATCATCTCCGGTATGGGCGATTTACATCTCTCTATAATGGTCGGGAGGATGAAGAAGAGGTTTAACGTCGAAGTGGAGCTGGGCAAGCCTAAGGTCTCCTATAAAGAGACGATCACAAAGAGCGCTAAGATACAGGCTAAATACAAACGCCAGTCAGGCGGCCGCGGACAGTACGGAGACGTCTGGATAGAGATAGAGCCTTTAGGGCGAGGCGAGGGCTTTGAATTCGTGGATAAGATTTTTGGCGGCGCGATCCCGAAGAACTATATCCCTTCCGTAGAAAAAGGCGTGTCGCAGGCGATGTCCGAGGGCGCAGTGGCGGGTTACCCGATCGTAGACCTGCGGGTCACGCTTTTTGATGGCTCCTATCATAACGTTGACTCCTCTGATATGGCCTTTCAGATCGCAGGCGCCATGGCCTTAAGAAGGGCGATGATCGCCGCCGGACCCGCGCTCCTTGAGCCGGTGATGGATGTGGAGGTGGTGATCCCCGAAGAGTTCCTGGGAGGGATCTCCGGAGACGTCAACTCCCGCCGCGGCAGGATCATGGGTATGGATATTAAAGGTAAGTCCCAGATCGTCAAGGCAAAGGTCCCCCTGGCTGAGATGTTTACCTATGCCAATGACCTGCGCTCCCTTACCGGTGGCAGGGGTTCATATACGATGCGCTTCTCTCACTACGAGAACGTCCCGCACAAGGTCGCCTCCGTCATAATCGCCAAGTACCAAGAGAGCAAGAAACAGGAAGAAGCATGAAGATAGGGCTATTTTCCACCCCTGAGATCAACCCGGGCAAACATAATATCAAAGATCCCCGTCTTGATCAGGTGCATAATACTACCCAGTCAAAGAAGAAGACCTATCTGCAGGTAGAATTCGTCGGACAGGAGGGATTAAAGGAGGCAGACGCGATTTTGCTGCCGAAGGATAAATCCGCTGACCTGATCCTTGAAGACCTGCAGTTTATAGAGACTCGCTTTAGCCGCTCTACCGAAGAGCCGGAGAAGGAGCTGCTGAACAGATTAAAGGAGATCCTTGAGAAGGAGGAATTTATCTTCCGGGCGGCTTTAAGCGATGAAGATAGGGACGCTATCTCAGGGTATGACCTTTTGACTGTCAGGCCCGTGATCGTTGCCAGCCAGGATCAGTTGAGCAACCCCGATGCTTTATTGGCCGCAGCGCTAAAGGATGCCGGGTACATCAGTT
This sequence comes from Candidatus Omnitrophota bacterium, assembly GCA_042577285.1. Lineage (GTDB taxonomy): Bacteria > Omnitrophota > Gorgyraeia > Gygaellales > Profunditerraquicolaceae > JBHPDM01. The sequence continues at coordinate 16,993 of JBHPDM010000009.1, read as the reverse complement.
TTTTCACCACTGCAGGCGGGAAGGAGACGCGCGCCTGGATGGTAAAGCAGGGCGCAAGTGCGCAGGAAGCGGCGGGCGCCATACATTCTGATATTCAAAAGGGTTTTATCCGCGCAGAAGTGATCGGCTTTGATGATTTCATCAATGCAGGCGGCGAGACAAAGGCCAAGCAGGCTGGAAAGATGCGCCTTGAGCAGAAGGATTATGTTGTTCAAGACGCCGATGTGATTAATTTCCGTTTTAATAAGTGAGGACACAAGTTATGGAGTGTAAGCGAACATAACTTGTATGTCCGAACTTACCCCGAGTTTAAAGCTATTGATAGTAAGAAACGAGGGGTTATCCCTCGCATCTTGAATAGATAGCAAGATGCTCGGGATTAATTCGCACCTATAACTTACGTCCTTCGACTGCGCTCAGGACGTAATCCTGAGTGAAACCGAAGGATTACTTTCGCTTCGCTCCGTAAGTTATGTGCTCATTAAAGGGAGGCTCTAGTGATTAAAATTAAGCGCGCATTGATCAGTGTTTCGGATAAGGCCGGTATTGTAGACCTGGCAAAGGAATTGAATAAGTTTGACGTCGAGATCCTCTCCACCGGCGGAACAGCCAGGATCTTAAGGGAGAATAATATCCCGGTAAAGGATGTCTCTGAGCACACCGGATTCCCTGAGATGCTCGACGGCCGGGTAAAGACGCTTCATCCTAAGATCCACGGCGGCCTCCTGGCCCTAAGGGAAGAGAAGGAACATATGGAGACAGTGAAAAAACACGATATCGGATTGATCGATATGGTGGTGGTAAATCTTTACCCCTTTGAAAAGACGACGCTTAAGCCCGGGGTCAGGATAGAAGAGGTGATCGAGAATATCGATATCGGCGGTCCGTCGATGCTGCGCTCTGCAGCCAAGAACAATCAGTCGGTTGCTGTAGTCTGTAATCCCGGCCGCTATGCAGAGATCATCAAGGAGCTTAAAGAGAATAAAGGTAGTCTCTCTGAATCCCTGGCCCGTGACTTGGCGGTAGAGGTATTTGGCCGCACCGCAAGGTATGACAGCGCAATATTCAGTTATTTAAGCAAACATCTTGGCGGAGTAGCTCCCTCTGCTGAAGCCTTTCCTGCAGAGATGACCTTGGCCTTTAGCAAGATCCAGGATCTTCGTTACGGAGAGAACCCGCACCAGAAAGCTGCTTTTTATAAGGAGAAGAGTAAGAGCCGCGGACTGATCAGCCTGAAACAGCTACAGGGAAAGGACCTCTCCTTTAATAATATCCTGGATATAAACGCCGCCTTTGAGCTGGTGAAGGAATTCAGCAAACCTTCGGCGATCGTAGTCAAACACAACAATCCCTGTGGCGCCGCTCAGGATTCAAGTATCGATAAAGCCTTTGAAAACGCCTGGAAGTGTGATCCGCTCTCGGCATTCGGCAGTATCGTAGCCATAAACAGGAAGTTGGATACTAAGACCGCAGGCCTGATCCTCAAGAGGCCATTTATTGAATGCGTGGTCGCCCCCGAGATCGATCAAAAGGCCGGGGAGATGTTTAAGGTGAAGAAGAACCTGCGTTTGATACTGCTTTCTGACTTGGAGGCGATCGATGAGCCTGACCTTAAGCGCGTCAGCGGCGGGCTTCTTTTGCAGAGTAAAGACCTGCAGTCACTGGATACGGATAAATTAAAGGTCGTCACTAAAAAGAAGCCGACCAAGCAGGAGATGGAGAGCCTGATCTTTGGATGGAAGGTGGCAAAACACGTAAAATCAAATACCATCGTGCTTACAAAGGGCACTAAGACCGTCGGCATCGGCGCAGGACAGATGTCCAGGGTCGATTCGGTGATCATCGCCAAGAGAAAAGCCGGGAAGAATAAGAGCAACTCCTGCCTCGCCTCTGATGCTTTCTTCCCCAAGCCGGATGCGATCATTGAGGCCGCTAAGGCAGGCGTAAAAGCGATCATCCAGCCCGGAGGCTCCATCGCCGATGATGAGATCATCAAGGCCTGCGATAAACATAAGATCGCCATGGTCACCACCGGCATGAGGCATTTCAGGCATTAATGCATGACCTACCCGCAAGCCGTTCAGTATCTGGGCTCCTTCGTTGATTACGAAAGGACCCCCGCCTATCCTGACAAAAAAGATTCAAAGCAGTTAGAGCGCGTTGTAAGTTTTCTTTCTGTGATCGGCAGCCCCCAGGAGGATTTAAAATGTATACATGTCGCAGGGACTAAAGGAAAAGGCTCTACCTGCGCCTTTATTACCTATATATTAAGGGAGGCCGGTTTTAAGGTAGGCCTTTATACATCTCCGCACTTATCTGATCTGCGTGAGCGGGTCAGAATCCTCAGTAGGGACGGTTCTGAGCCTAAAGCTAAAGTGTCCCCTACCCTTGATTTCGAAGGGATGATTAGCGAAGAAGAGTTGCGCCTGTTAGTTGAGCGGTTGAGGCCGGCCATAGAAGAGTTTAACTACTGTAAGCAATACCAGCCGCTGACATTCTTTGAGATCATTACCGCACTAGCTTTTTTGTATTTTAAGGAGAAGAGAATCGATATTGCGGTGCTTGAGACCGGGTTAGGGGGGAGGCTTGATGCTACTAACGTCGTCGATCCCTTGGCCTGCGTGATCACTCCGATAAGCTATGAGCATGCGCACTATTTAGGTAATACGCTTTTAGAGATCGCCGCAGAGAAAGCAGCGATTATCAAATCTGATCCCCGCCTAAGCGTGATCTTTGCTGCGCAGGAAGAGGAGGTAGCACTGATGATCAGGAAGCGATGCCAGGATGCCGGAGTAAAACTCTGCGAGGTAGGCAAGGATATAACCTACCGGAAGAAGGCAGAGGGATTTAGCGTTAAGGCCCTGCGCGCAGAGTATCCGGATTTAAAGATCAGGCTTTTAGGAGAGCATCAGCTCGTAAATTCTTCTCTTGCTATTGGCGCAGTAGAGGCGCTGCATGATCACGGGTTCGATATCACAGCTGATTCAATAAAGGTAGGTCTAAATAAGACTATCTGGCCGGCCAGGTGCGAAGTTTTATCGCGCGAACCCCTGGTTGTCCTGGATGGCGCGCAGAACGCGGCATCTGCCAGGGCGCTAGCGAAGACGATCAAGGAAAACTTTCAGTACAGGAAACTGATTTTGATCTTGGGTGTTCTGCAGGATAAGGATATCAAGGGGATCTGTCAGGAGTTAAGCCCGCTGGCTGATCAGGTCATTTTAACAAAGCCTGATAATCCGCGCGCCATTCCCCCCGCAGAGTTAGCGAAGAACTTTTCGCATAAGAATACAGAGGTCAGGGAGAGTATAGAGGAGGCAGCGAGGCTGGCCCTCAGCAAGGCCGGCCCCCAGGATCTGATCTTGGTCACCGGCTCCCTCTACCTCGCCTCCCCCCTAAAAACCTTCTTAAAAAGGGACGCTCTTTTTGCTAAAGCGGAAACTGTCCCCTTATCCACAGGCCCTGTGGAAAAAAGGGACACTCTCCCGATTAGCAAAAAGAGCGTCCCTAATATTTAATGATATGGGGAAAATAGGATTGAAAGATACGATTGCTGCGATTGCAACACCTGCCGGAGAATCCGGTATCGGGATCGTGCGCGCGAGCGGGAAGAAGTCCCTGGCAATCGCAGATAAGATATTCTTTGCCAAGGAGAATAAAAAGCCCTCCACCTTTAAAGCTTACAGTACTCATTACGGATGGATCAAGAAGTCCCAGGGTGATCAGATTATCGATGAAGTGATCCTGACGGTGATGCGCGCGCCCAGGTCTTACACTAAAGAAGATGTAGTTGAGATCAACTGCCACGGCGGGATCGTTGCCTTGCGTGCGGTATTGGATTTAGTTCTGGATAAGGGGGCGCGGTTAGCCTGCCCGGGTGAATTCACCAGGCGCGCCTTTTTAAACGGCAGAATCGATCTGGCCCAAGCAGAGGCGGTTTTGGATATCATCAGGGCCAAGACCGATTCTGCATTAAGGATAGGAACACAGCAATTAAGGGGCGCTTTATCGGGTAAGGTAAATAAGTTCAGGAAGGGGTTGTTAGACGTACTTAGCCGGCTGGAGGCAAATATCGATTTCCCGGAGGAAGAGATAGGCTCGTTAGATCTAAGGAGCGTCTTGCGAAAACTCGATCGGATAAAAAAAGAATTGGGCGCGATGCTCGAAGATTCTAAATTCGGGATGATCCTGCGTGAAGGGGTCCACGCGGTGATCTGTGGCCGGGCAAATGTCGGTAAATCCTCACTCTTAAATGCCCTGCTTAGAGAGGAGCGTTCGATAGTCACGCACATCCCCGGGACCACGCGCGATACGGTCGAGGAGATCATCGATATAAAAGGGATCCCTATAAGGATCGTCGATACTGCCGGGATGCTTGAACCACGCGATTTAATAGAAAAGAAAGCGCTTAAGCGTACAAAAAAATTCCTCGCTGCCGCTGACCTGGCGATTCTTCTCTTCGACGGCAGCCAAGGCCTCAACAAAGAAGATGAGCTACTGATCAAGAAGTTAAAGAAAAGGACTACCCTAGCGGTAATAAACAAAATCGACTTAAGGCAGAAGATCAAAAGAGAGAAAGTCGAAGAGCAACTGGGAGAGGTAGTCGATATCTCGGCGAAAAGACTTAAAAATATAGACAGATTAGAAGAAGCGATCGCAGGCCTGGTTTACAGTGGAAGGCTTAAGGGTGGCGAATCATTTGTCGTCAATAATCTGAGGCACATCAGGGCGCTAAAAAGAGTACATAAATCAGTTGAAGAAGCGAGAATTTCATTGGATAATGGACTATCTCTGGAGTTTATCTCTCAGGATATTAAAGATGCCTTAAGCTATCTGGACGATATATTAGGCAAAAGGTTCTCAGGAGATCTATTAGATAAGATATTCAACGATTTCTGTATAGGAAAGTAGAGGCCAAGGCGATATGGATAAGAAAAAAATCGAAAAAGCGGTCAGGGAAATATTAGAGGCGATCGGTGAGGATCCGGCAAGGGATGACCTTCAGAAGACACCTGAGAGAGTTGCCCAGATGTATGAAGAGATCTTTGGCGGCTTAAGTGAAAAGGCCGAGAAGCACCTGGAGGTGATCTTAGAGCAAAAGCATAATGAGATCGTCCTACTTAAGGGGATTTCTTTATACAGTATCTGTGAACATCATCTTCTTCCTTTTATCGGCAAAGCGCATATTGCTTACATCCCCAGGCAGGGGCGTGTCACCGGGTTAAGTAAGCTGGCGCGGGTGGTGGATCTCCTGGCAAAGAGGCCTCAGGTCCAGGAGAGGCTGACTACTCAGATCGCCAATATAATCATGGCTAAATTAAAACCTGAAGGCTGCATGGTGGTAATCGAAGCGGAGCATCTGTGTATGTCTATGCGCGGAGTAAAAAAACCCGGGACTTTGACGGTCACTTCAGCGGTGAGAGGGATATTTAAGGATAATCAGAAGACACGCACAGAGGCATTAGCCTTAATGAAGTCGTAAAGCACAAAAAAACGGCATTCTCCATTTTAAAAGAATGCCGTTTTTAATTTAACAACTAAAGGTTACTTCTTGCTCAGTGAGTCCTGGATCTCGGTGAGCTTTCTCCAGACCCTATCCAGATTTGCATTCACCCGCCGCAGATTGAACGAGGTGTCGAAGGTAAAGACTGCTATGAGGATGCACAAAGTCGTGATCAACGTTACCATATACGCCATATCTCACCTCCCTTAGTGTAGATATAATCATACACCAGAATGTAAGTTATGTAAACCAAAAAATTATAGGGACGCTCTTTTTGCTAAAGCGGAAACTGTCCCTTTTTTCCACAAGGCCTGTGGATAAGGGGACACTCTCCCGATTAGCAAAAAGAGCGTCCCTATTTATTTTGGAGGAGGAGGAGGGTGATGTCGTCGTGCTGAGGGGCCGAGCGGGAGAACGCGCCAAGGGAGGTTTTTATCGCTTCTACGGTTTCTTTTACAGAACGGTTTGCGTTTTCCTCGATCAAGTTTTTTAATCTTTCCGTCCCGAACTCTCCGCCTTTTTTGTCGCGAGCTTCCGAGATACCGTCGGTAAAAATGCAGAGCTTATCGCCTTTTTTTATATCCAGCGTAACATCCGAATACTGCACGCCCTCCATCACTCCCAGCGGGACTTCAGCTGAGATCTCTGCTTCGCGCACAGCCCTTTCCTTATCTTTATAGATCAGTAAAGGTGAATGCCCGGCAGAGGAGCAGCTGATCTTATTGGAGGCAGTGTCAATGATCAGGTAAAGACAGGTAACGAATCTTCCCCCGAACTGTCCACAAAGCTCCTTATTTAATTCGGCAAGTACCTTACTGCACTCGCTATGCTGGCGAGAGAAGATACGGAACAGGGAGATCGTCTTTGCCATGATCAATGCCGCAGGGACTCCCTTTCCTGAGACATCCCCGATCAGGACGCCAAGCCTATTGTCATCAAGCGCTACGATATCGTAAAGGTCGCCTGCAACGAACTTAGCCGGCTGCATGAAGTAAGAGATGTGCAGGTTTGAGAATTCGCTTATATCTTTAGGCAGGAAACTTTTCTGGATAGCGCGGGCGATATCAAGCTCCTTTTCGAGGAGCTGCCGTTTTCTCGCCTCCTGGCGGAACCTATGGATAGTGGAGCCGGCATAGACTACGGCTATGATCAGGAGGGGGAGGAAGAGGTCTATCCATAAGCCGTAGAGTATGAGTAAGCCGCAAGCCACAAGAAAATAAGTGCCGGCCAGCAGCAGGCTCCCCAGAAGCGCCTTAACCGGAAGTAATCTTTGACAGAGCAGGAGGCAGATACCTAAGATCAGAAGGTTTAGCAGGGTATTCAGCGTGAGGCTGGCTTCTTTAATAAAATTTTCGGTCAAGAGGCTGTTAAAGACGCTCGCCTGTAAGCCTAACATCGGATAGATCTTCTCAAGCGGGTTGGGCTTGAGATCTGATGTGCCGGTGGCGGTGAGCCCGACAAAACAGGCTTTATCTCTGATCACCGATAGATCGATTTCAGATAGGAGGCCCTTTTGCTTATCGCTATAGGCTTTCAGTATTTCAAAATAAGAGAGGTGGATGAACGACTGCGCCCATTTATCAGGATAATTGACGATCAATGAGCCGTCGGAAGATAGGGGTATCGAAAGCTTCTCCGGATCTAAGCCTAACCAATCAGAGGCAGCTTTTAAGGCCAGGCTCGGATAAAGCTTATCCGCATGATGTATGAAGGGAGGGATCCTGCGTACTTTTCCGTCGGGATCGACGGATACATTGATGTGGCCGATGCCGGCAGCCTCTTTTTTAAGATCATTGACCAGCCCGCCGAGTATAGTATTGCTTTCAGGAAGGCCCGCGCCTTTCTCAGGCTCTGCCAGATAAAATGCCAGAGGAAGGTAGACATTTCCGGATTCTTTGATTGCCGATGAAAATTCCCGGTCATAGAGAGTGGGTTCGCTAAAGATCAGGTCAAAGATGATCGCTCTTGCGCCGGATTCCCGCAGGACCTTTATCAGGCTGGCATGGAAATCGCGCGGGATGGGCCAGCTTCCCAGATTCTTTAAAGAATCGTCGGAGATCTCGACAAGGATGATCTCTTGGGAAGTTTCAGCCGCAGGACGCAGCTTCATCCTTAGATCGTAAGTGATCAGCTCGTAATTATTGAATACCCGGAAAGATGAGAGGAGGATGGTGATCAGCAGTGCGCCTGAGAAAAGCCATAAACTCAAGGGGGTTTTCTTGAGGAATTTCATCTACTAAAAATTATGCCGCCAGCCAACGCTGATCATGCTTTCCGTATATTTTTCCAGGAGCTCGCTGGTGTCGTTATTGCGGTAGGTATAGTGGAGGATGAAGGAGTCGCCCTGGCTCAATTTATAACTTGTCCCGATACGGTAGGTGTAAACTGTATCCTTTTGTTTCCAAGTGCTGTCTGTGACTAATGTGCGGCTCTTGTATGTTTTTCTAGCAATGGAAAAGTCTGCGAAGAGCTTTATTTTTTCTGTCAGGGAGTATTCAGCAAAAGGCATGATGCGATGGGAATCGTAGTCATAATAATCCAGATATCTGTCATTGGAGTCGTTGGTCAGGAGCCTCACCTTTATCCCCCAGATCAGCTTCGGCCTGATAGATGCACGCAGACTGTACTCTATGCTTAATCTGTCTTGGGAGCGCTTCTTATCTTGATAGGTGCTGATTGTATCATGCAGGGCCTTGCGGTCAGTGTAATCCTTTAGGCCTATCTCTGCCTGAAGCTGATGATAGATGCTGTCGGTGAGGTAATTGCCCAGGTAAAGGAATCCTTTGTGCAGGAGGAAATTGTTGTTGCCCCAGTTAGGGTAGAATGCAGCTCCCAGGTCGTAACCTGTGCCGATGCGCAGGTCAGAAAATCTCTTATGCAACCCCAGGCGCAGGTGGTTTAGAACATAGGAGGCATTGCTCACCTCATGGTAGTTTAATGCATCAATGTCGTAATCAATCGTAAGGTAGAACCTGCCCTTCAGGCGCTTACTGAAATCTAACGAGAGCAGGACCTCCTGAAAGATATCGCCCTTTCTATCGGTGCTTAGGTTTACGTTGTTGTCGTAACCGGAAAAAACAGCGACGCTGTTGGAGGCTTTCCACGATGCGGGTTTCTCCAGTTTTTCTTCCCTGATCGTCTGGGAGAAACCGCTTTTTGCCGCCAAGGAGCCGATGACAAAAAAACACAAGATCCCAGCAATATAAATACGTTTCATCTTTGCCTCCTTTTAAGCTCCATATTTTACAAATATTATAGCAAGCAGCTGATCTTATTCTTCGGAACCATTTCCGCCCCGGTTCTCGGTTGATTGAAATTGGGCTTCTTTGAGCGTGCGCTGCTCCTCGATGAAATCTTCACCGTGAGCATCTTTAGCCTCACCCATTAAGTCATCCAGAGAATCATCTCTTCTGGATCCTTTTACCTGTTCAAATTTTTCATTCCTTCTGTTCTCGACGCCTTTTTTGAAATCACCCCATTCAGCCCACTCTTTATTGCCAAGGCCGAAGAGGTTACCCAGCTTGCCGTTAGGGCCGACATTGATACCGGAACCAGTAGGAATGTTTTTAGTGTCTGCCATTGATGAGTTGACATAGATCTTATTTTCAAAACAGGAGGCCTTGGTGCCTTCCTTACTTGATTCAGTAGACCATCCTGTGCCTCTTGCTCCGGCAGTCGCAGTCGGGGTCTTGACTTCAAATTTTTCGTGTTCAGAGAGCCCTTCAATAATGGCAAAGACCCTTCCCTGGGGCAGGAAGATCTCACCGGGCTCAACACTTTTTATAGTCATCTGGGTATTCTCTTTGACCTCCACGACATTCTCAAGCTCCTGATCAAAGGTCAATAGGCACTCTGAATCTCCGGTCGTCTTTATCTGGGATTCTTCCTCGAGGAGCATATCAAGCTGTGCCTCCTCCCAGCAGGAGCTACCAACCTTGCATTTTATCTGCACATTCCCCCTAAGATCGATGATCTTGGCCTGTCCCTGGGCAAATATATTTGAAGAGAACAAGACGGCTGCAAAGATACTGACCAGAGTTACTAAAAATAACTTGCGCATAACTGACTCCTTTCCTACTTTTTCTCCCTTGTCCTGTATAACAGCTTCCAAGGGTGCCGCTTAAGATCAATAGTCAATTCCTCGAGGTTCTGTATGATCTGGGAGATGCTGTTTTGATTCTCAGAGATAAGGTCATCGACATTCTTGATGATCTTATCTATGTCAGCATAGTCTTCTCCAATAACCGTACTCTCCGGCTCGATGAAGCCTTTTCCGGCATGCGAAGCTATCTGGATGTATTTTTCACCCATCAGCCCAAGGGTCTTAATAGAGACCTCAGGATTATTTCTCACCCTTGCTTCTTTTCTTAGCCAGATCTTTAGTTTTATCTGTGTCCTGCCATCGGTATAGACGGTGTCGATCCCTTCTACCTTGCCCACCTCAAGGCCGTTGAGCATCACCGGCGCCTTTGTATCCAGGCCGGCAATTTCGTTAAAGAGGGCATAAATAAAATAACCCTCTTGCTTTACCCCGATTTTCCCTGTTTTAACCGTAAGATACAAAAGGCCGAGGAGGCAGAAGACAACCAGCATGCCCACCTTGAATTCATTGGCAAATTTTTTCATATGTTTATTATCCTTTCTACAGGTTTAGCGCTTCTTCTATGTCTATATCTTCTTTAAATAGGTCTATCGGCCCCGTGGGATTGCCCTGGATAAACTGTTGTATGTAGGGATTCTTTGAGTTCTTTATCTCTTCGGGGGTGCCGATTTCGACGATACTTCCTTTATGCACCATCGCCACCTTATCGGCGATATTAAAGACGCTTTGCATGTCATGTGTTACCACAACCGAGGTGATCAGAAGCCTTTTGCTTAAGTCTTTTATCAGTTTATCGATCACTCCGCCGACAACCGGGTCAAGCCCTGAGGTGGGCTCGTCATAGAAGACGATATCCGGGTCTAAGGCGATCGCCCTGGCCAGGCCCACGCGCTTGCGCATCCCGCCAGAGATCTGCGAGGGGTAATATTTTTCAAAACCGCGCAGGCCCACGAGCGAGAGCTTCATCTTGATCACGATATTGATGATCTCGTCAGCAAGTTTGGTGTGTTCCTTAAGCGGCAGGGATATATTTTCCTCCACGGTGAGCGAGTCCAGGAGCGCCGAGTATTGAAATGACATCCCGAATGATTTCCTGACATCATTAAGCTCCTCAATGGGGATATTGGCGATATCTTTGCCCTTTATAAATATGCTTCCTTCGTCGGGGTCGATGATCCCGGTCATCAGCCTAAGTAGTGTACTCTTGCCGGAGCCGGAGCAGCCCATGATCACGAATGTCTCTCCGCGAAGGATATCAAGACTTACGTTATCTATAGTTTTTCTTTCCCCGAAGGTCTTGCTTACATTCTTTAGGGAGATGATTACTTCTTTGTTCTGGCTCATATCTTTGAAAAATAGAAGATCGCGGTGATCAGGCAGTCAGCGAGGATGATCAGGATAAAGCTTAAGACGACACTCCTGGTCGTCGCCTTACCCACGCCTTCGGCTCCGCCTTTTGTGTTTAATCCTTCATAGCAGCTGATCAAAGCGATGATCACGCCAAAGACAAGAGCTTTTACCAGGCCGGTGTAGACATCTTTAGTGGCAAGGTGCTTGAAGGTAGTCTGCATATAGAGATCCGGATTAATATTCAGGCTTTTAGTGCCGATAAAAAAACCCCCTAATATCCCGGCGAGATCTCCCAGGATCGTAAGACACGGAAGCATGACAAATAGCGCCAGAAAGCGCGGCACGGCAAGGAACCTGACCGGGTTTATCGCCATCGTATCCAGCGCTTCGATCTGCTCGCTGACCTTCATCGTCCCAAGCTCAGCGGCGATCGCAGAACCTGCCCTGCCGGCCACGACCAGGCCGGTGAGTACCGGGCTTAATTCCCGGCACAAGGATATCGCAACAAGACTGGATACATATAGCGTCGCCCCCATCTTCTCCAGCTGATAAGCGCTCTGCATGGCAAGGACTACTCCCGTGAAGAATGTGACAAAGAATACGATCACTATGGAGCGGATCCCGACAAAGACCATCTGCGAGAAGATCCCCTCGCGGTGGGCGGATTTTCCCTTAAATGGGCCGATCACTGTCCAGTATATAATATTGGAGAAGAGGGAGAGGACCCCGGCGACTTGTTTGAATATATCGATAACGCTTTTGCCTATGGAGGATACCATTTAGAAGTCTGTTAACGCCGTTTCCTTGCTCTCGAACACCTTGAAGAGCTTGTAAAGTTTAGTCACTTCAAAGATACTCTTTACCTTATCCGGCATATTGCAGATGTGCAGTTTGCCGTTTACTTTATTCAGCCGCTGCAAGAGCTCTATAAGTGTCGCCAGTCCTGAGCTGTCGATATAGGATATGCTTGCAAAATCCATAACGATCTTCTTCGTATTCTGCTCGACCAGCTCTTCGAAAGTCTTACGCAGCTGCGGCGAGGTATTAATGTTGATCTCTCCCTCTACGGTACAGATTACCACGTCGTTTGCCTTTTCCTGTGCGATCTTCATCTTGTCACCTTTCCTTTTTTAAGGTATTTTACCATCCTTATCCTGCTGCCGCCATCGGAAAATTCCACCTTATCCATCAGATTTTTTATAAGAAATACCCCTCTCCCCGTCAGCTTATCCAGGTTATGATTATCTATGGGTGAGGGGAGGCTATCCCAGTCAAAACCGCTCCCCTGGTCTTTGACTTCTATTTTTACTGAATCAACCGAGGCATCGAGCTTTAAAAGTACAGGTTTATTTTTATCCATTTTGTTTCCGTATTTTACAGCGTTGATCAGGGCCTCGGAAAGGCAGAGCTTTATATCAAAAAGTTTGTCTTCATTGATCTTGAAGGGCTCAAGCTTTTTGATGAAATCAGCGACAAATTCAGGGACGTCTTCCAGCGCTATATGCAGTTTTTGTTCGATCAGCATAAAAGGGTGAGGTAATTTGTGTGAATTATTATCATTATACAACAATTATAATTGCGGTCAAGGCAAGTTTGGGCGGCAACCGGAAGTATTTTGTTGAAAAATACACCCTAATGATATAATATATCTGTAGGAACAGGAGACATTTATGCAGATTAAAGAGTGTAATGAGAGAGGGATCGTTATTTTAGAGATAACCGGTGAGGTTAATATCGATACTATCGCAGAGCTTAAAAAGATATTCGATAAACTGCTTGAAGGTAAACCGGCCGCCGTGCTTCTCAACCTCAAGGGGTTAGATTATATTGACAGCTCAGGGTTAGCCTGTCTTATTGAGTTCACCAGGGCATTAAAGGGCAAGCGCAGGGAAGTCTTACTTTGTGAGCTCTCTTCTAAGATCAGGTCGATTTTTGCTATAACAAAGCTGGATAAGGTCTTTAAGCTGTTCGATACACAGGCTGAGGCGTTGGAGCGTGCATAAATCCTACCGCGAGATAAAAGATACCTATATTGAAATGATCTTCCGCTTCGCGCTCGCCGCCGAATACCGTGATGAGACGACAGGCGCGCACCTGGCCAGGATCGGCGACTATTGCGTCGAGATCGCGCGGGAACTTAGGCTTTCTAAGAAGCAGATCGAATACTTAAGATACGCAAGCCTGATGCATGATATCGGAAAGTTTGCTGTCCCGGATTCCGTACTTAAGAAGCACTCTGCCGGCTTAAGTATAAAGGAAAGGAAGATCATAGAGAAGCACCCTGCAGTTGGTGAGGATATTTTAAGGGGGAGCAGATCGCCTTTATTAAGAGCCGCCTCCCAGATCTGTCTGACTCACCATGAAAGATTCGACGGTAGCGGATACCCGCGGGGGCTTAAGGGGAAAAGGATCCCGCTTTTCGGCAGGATCGTGGCGGTTGCCGATGTCTTTGACGCCCTGACTTCGAAGCGTACATACAAAGGCGCGTACAGGTTTGAGAAGGCGATAGGTATGATCAAAAATGAGTCCGGCAGCCACTTTGACCCCGGGGTAGTACATGCTTTCCTTAAAAGGGGGAAGAGGGTCAGGAAGATCTGGGAGGCGGCGCAGAAAATCGAGGATTTTTCCCGCCTTGCCGTTTGACATCTCCTAAATTTAAGTTATACTAAATAAGTAGAAAGCCACGCTAAAATTACAGAGCCACGGAGCTATATCACGCTACCGTGGCTTTTTGTTATACCGAGGATGGTAGATATATGGCAGAGGCAGGCTTTGAAGAGAAGAGGGCTTTCCGCAGGATACCGGCGAAGCTCTCCCTGCGCCTGCGCGAGCCTTCTACCAAGAGATGGCATCTGGTCAATACTTATGATATCAGCGCACAGGGGATAGGCCTGCTCGCCGAGTCGCAATTATCCCCTCAGACGCCCCTGGAGCTTTGGATGCCGATCCCGGAATCAGGCCAGACCGTCTATACCCGGGGAAAGATCGCCTGGTCAGAGGTGCTCGGGGACAGTAGGTGCCGGGCAGGGATCATCCTGGATAAACCGGACCTGATCTCCCGTCTGCTTGACTCCTAAAGCCCCCTAGAAAAACCTTTACAATCCAGCCACTTTCCATTAATATAATAACACTTATAGAGCGAAAGATTTGCGATAAGAAAGGGAGAAGAAGATGTTCCAAGAGATCATGGAGAAGGTATTTTTAGGTAACCGGGTCATCGATTATCTGATCTTTTTACTTTTGATTTTAGGCGGATTTATCGTGGTCAAGGTGTTTAAGGGGGTTTTACTTAAGCGCCTAAAACAGTGGGCTGAGAAGACAGCTACTACATTAGATGATTTCCTGGTCAAGCTTATCAGTAAGATAGTCCTGCCTTTAGCTTATTTCAGCGTTTTTATTTTAAGTCTTAATACCCTCGCGCTCGATCCGCGCTTTAAAAAGGTTATCGGTGTGGCATGGGTGGCCGTACTTACGTTTTCAGCGGTGCGCTTTCTGACCGTCCTGATCAATTATGGCCTGAATATTTATTGGATAAAAAGAGGCAAGCAGGAGGCTTTAAAGCGCAGCTTAAACGGGATTCTGGTTGTAGGCAAGGTAGCTTTTTGGGGCCTGGCCCTGGTCTTCTTCCTGGATAATATCGGCTTCAAGATCTCCACTGTGATCGCCGGCTTGGGTATCGGCGGCGTAGCAGTAGCCCTGGCAGCCCAGTCGGTTCTGGGTGACCTTTTCAGCTATTTTTCTATCCTTTTCGACCGGCCCTTTGAGATCGGGGATTTTATTATCATCGGAGATTACCTGGGAACGGTCGAGCATGTAGGGATCAAGACCACGCGCCTCCGCTCGCTTGGCGGAGAGCAGCTGGTCTTTTCCAATACCGACCTTACCAACTCACGGGTGCGCAACTATAAACGCATGGAGAAGCGCAGGGTGGTCTTTAAGCTCGGAGTCACCTACCAGACCACTTCAGAGCAGCTCGAGGCGATCCCCGGTATAATCAAGAAGGTCATCAAGGATATCAAAGACACTACCTTTGACCGGGCGCACTTCTTATCCTACGGAGATTTCAGCCTGGTCTTTGAGGTCGTCTTTTACGTCTTAAGCAGCGACTACAACGTATATATGGATAAGCAGCAACAGATAAACCTGGCGATCAAGAAGGAGTTTGAGTCGCGCGGCATCGAATTCGCATATCCCACGCAGACAATATTTGTAAATAAATCATAATGCCGATCGGGAACGCCTACGCAACCGGAAACATCATCGCCTTTATTGACCAATACCACGTAAAGAATAAGGCACTCACCGTCCTTGATATCGGCTGCGGCATGGGCCACAACGGTTTTATCTTCCGCGAGATGTTTGACATCAGGTATATGCGCCTGAAGCCGAAAGACTGGACGCACTCCCTTGAAGGTATCGAGGTCTTTGAGGATTACCGTAACCCGGTCTGGGATTATTATTATAATAAAGTCACGGTCGAGGATTGCCTAAAAGTGCTTCCGGCCTTGGCGGATGCCAAATACGATATAATCTTTGCTACCGAGATCCTCGAGCACTTCGAAAAGGAGAAGGTCTACGAGCTCCTGGACCTTCTGCTTACAAAAATTACCGCCGACGGCAGCATCATCATCACTATTCCGACAAGCAAGAAGGAAGCGGTCCTAGCCCAAAAGAATGCGCACGGGAATGTCCACGAAACGCACCGGACTTACCTGCAATTTGAAGACTTCCAGCGGTATCATATAAGATATAAGGTAAATAACGGCATCTTCATGATCAGTAAGAAGTGATCTTTATTGCCCTGTCGTCTAATCGGTAGGACACTAGATTCTGGATCTAGGTATCTTGGTTCGAGTCCAAGCGGGGCAACCAATCTCAGCACCTTTTCCTCCCTTCATAATTACCTACCCCCCTTCTGTATATCTAACAGAGGTAAAATCGACTTCTGTTCTGAGTCGATTATATATTTTGCTTGCGTCTTGGGAAGAACAGCCATTAAAGTCTCAAGATACAGCCTCTTCCTGGTCACCTCCGGCGCTTTTTTATATTCCTTTAAAGCCGCCAGGAACCTGTTCGCTTCACCTTTGGCGCGGTTGACCTTATCCAGGGCGTAACCTTCTGACTCGCGGATAGTCTTCTCTGCTTCACCCCTTGCCCTGGGGATGACCTTATTGTATGCCTCCCAGGCCTGATTGATCAACTCCTCCTTCTCCTGCTTTGCCTCGTTTACCTCGTTGAATGCCGGCTTTACTTTTTCAGGAGGGTTTACGTCCAGCAGTTTCACGGTGACGATCTGGATCCCGACGTTATAACTATCCAGGATCTTCTGAATCTCCTGCTGGGCCAGGTCTCCGACCTCTTCTCTCTTAGTGGTGAGGCCCTCATCCACGCTGTAATCTCCGACGTAACGACGCATTACGACCTCGGAGATATCGCGGATATTATCCGCGGGCTTGCGCGTGGCGAATAACAACTTCACCGGGTCCTTTACCCGGAACTGTATGATCCAGCGCACATCAAGGATGTTCAAGTCTCCGGTGAGCATCACCGACTCATCAAGGTACTTTGCGCTGGAGTACTGCGAGACCACTCCCGGGCGCAGGGTCCTGAACCCAAACTCCTCCTTGAAGATCTTCTTTACCTTTATAGGGGTCATCTTATCGATCCCAAAGGGGAGCTTTACATGCAGGCCGGGGGAACTTAAAGCTATGTACTTACCAAAAATGACTTTAAGAATATGATCGCCAGGAACGCGATGATCGGCGAAATATCGATCCCGATATTGAATCCTGCAGGCATGATCTTGCGTATCGGGTAGAGCACCGGTTCAGTGACCTTATATAAGAACTGGACTATTGGGTTGTAGGGATCGGGGCTTACCCAGCTCAGCAGCGCCCGGATCAGGATCAACCAGTAGAGTATGGTCAGGGCGATATCCAGTATCTTAGCCAGCGTTATCAGCAGATTAGAGAGCACAAACATTTTAATTTCAAATAATTACGGCTTAGTCTACCGTATCCAAAGATTAACTGGGCGGTTCC
>JBHPDM010000008.1:0-42844 GCA_042577285.1 Candidatus Omnitrophota bacterium | reverse complement strand
GAGAGGTCAAGATCTTCTTTATCTTCATCAAAACCTCCTGCTTAATCCTCTGCCTCGTCGATCAGCATCACCGGGATTCCGTCTTTAATCGGATACTTCTTCCCGCACTTCTTGCAGGCGATCTTGTTTTCTTTAAGTTCCACATCGCCTTTGCAGGCCGGGCAGGCCAGGATCTCTAATAATTCCTTATCTATCATTTCGTCTCCTCCTTTTTCCCTTCGCCGGTCTTTGCAACATACTGCATCCTTAATTCATAAAGCACGTTCTCAAGGAGATCTGCCTCTTCTTGGGTTAAGTTTCCTTTGGTCTTCTCCTTTAACATCGCCAGCGTATCGATCATGAACTTTGCCTGCTCCGGATGCTCTTCCTTCTGGTTAGTCGCCGGGTTTGCTACCGCACCCAGGCTTACTGATGCCTGGAGCGCTAAGGTAGTCACAAAAAATTTGAAATCCGCTTCAGGTGGGGTAAATGACTTCTTCTTAGCTTCATCCATAGTTCCGCCTTTTAAGTTATGGTTATGCCGGCATATCCGACCACGCTTGATTTATCGCCTGTAGCATCCCCGCTGGTCCTGTATTCTATTAATTCGCCTCTTTCGGCGCCGAGTACCTTTGCTGCCGAGAGAAGCGCGATCACCGGGGCAACCCCGCACATCGATATATTTAGACTTGTGACTCTCTCCATCAGCAGGTCTTCGTTCAGCTCAAGCACCGCGGCAATCGCTTCTTTATCCTTCTTTACCGCCTCCTCCTGCGGTTCATAGTGGGTCATATCAGAGCTGGCCACGATCGTTATCGAATCCTTAGATCCGCAACCTTTAATCGCCTCCCCGATAGCCCTGCCGGTCTGTTTAAGGGCATCCAAAGCTTGAGAGCGAAAGCTGATCGGGACAATACGCAGCTCTCTTTTAAAGAATTGCAGGAGCGGCAACTCGACCTCTAATGAATGCTCCTCTAAATGCGCTATTGCGTCGCTCTCCAGATATGTCGACTTCTTGCATATACCTGCGGCAAGCTCCTCGTCGATCTTGACCTC
Source organism: Candidatus Omnitrophota bacterium (assembly GCA_042577285.1). GTDB lineage: Bacteria > Omnitrophota > Gorgyraeia > Gygaellales > Profunditerraquicolaceae > JBHPDM01. The sequence goes on along the minus strand of JBHPDM010000008.1, from coordinate 41,809 downwards.
TCCTAACGGCGTCCTCCAAACGCCGGCAGTCATTATACTAAAGGGGGCGCCGCGTCCTGTGTGATTAGGGCCTAAAAGAACTACTCTTTCTTTTACATTTACCCTGGACAGTGTCTTTGCAGCTACAGCTCCGGAATAGATGTAGCCGGCATGCGGCAGGACGCAGCCGATACAGTCACGCTTTTTAACCTTCTTATCGACGAAAGACTCTATCTGCTTTGTCAGCTCAGCTGCCGTACCGGGATAAAACTGCCCTGCGACCACCGGCATCCTTACTTTAGAGTTTTTCATCAAATAGCGACTCCAGATACTTCTTACTCTTCTTGATCTCATCGGGTGTAGCCGGCTCATGCGCCTCGATCACCTTGATCGTTTCTTGCTTGACGTAGCGCGGTAATTGGGTAAAGTCAAAATCTCCGCTGCCGGGAGCCATGTGATCATCGCACCCTGAGAGATCATGCAGGTGAATGCCAAGCATATCCTTAGCGTACAGATCCAGATAGCTTTTTGCCTGGGCAAACCCTAAGTTCTCCATGATCTGGGCATGCCCTGTGTCATGCCAATAGAATAAGCTTCCTCCGCGCAACATCTTTAAGATCAGGCCGATCTCATCAAGAGAAGGGATCTCGCGGTAGTAGACCCGGTTCTCTATTCCTAAAGATACGCGCTTTTCCGCAGCGTAAGCGTTTAATTCGTCAAGGCTCTTCAGGGTATTATTAAGGAACGGCTTGACCTTTGATTGCCTCTCCCTGACTAACCCTGATCTGATCGATTTAAACTCCCCGGATCCCTTCAGGCCCTTTGCATAGAGCTGCATCAGCTCCTTTGTCCTGTCGGAGATCTCCACCCTGCCGCAGTGAAGCACTACTGCTCTGGCGCCAAGCGCTGCCGCAGCATCAATACTCTTCTTGGTCTGGGCAACGGCCCTTTCGCGCTCTCCCTGATCAAGGGAGGACATGGAGTAGTAATCTGGCAGCGCCTCTTCGCGGCTCGGCGCCTCCTCGGGGATCGGGCAGAAGTTGTGCGAACTTGCTACCTTTATCCCTCCAGAGCAAACCAGATCCCTGACCTCCTCTACCATTGAAGAAGTAAGATTAAAACTCAGCTCTAATTCTTTGAAACCCAGGGATTGTATTTCGGAGGCTATCTTGTGGCCGCTCTTGTGCCGGAATGCGTTCCAGGAGGTAGAAAGCACCAAACCCATACTATCTATTTCCTTTACCCCTACCCCTGCTTCTTGCCTTCTTCCTCTTCTTTTCGCTAGGCTTATCGTAATACTTGCGGTCGCGCACCTCTCTCAAGATACCCTCCGCCTCGATCTTTCTTTTGAAACGGCGAAGCGCTACCTCAAACGGTTCGTCTCTCCTTACTTCGATTTCTGGCATTTTACATCATCTCCTTTGTGCATAAATAATACCACTTAACCCTTTAGGTGTCAATACATTCGTCTGTCAGACAAAAGGCTTATTCTACTTCGAAGGATATCACTACGTTAAAGGAAAGCTGCGGGTAGTCCAGGCCCTTGGGGAAGTAAGGGAATGGCGATGCATCCCGGATACTGCGCAAGGCAGTCTGCTGCAGGTATGCGCTCCTTGATGATTTCTCCTCTACCAGCCTGACCTGGTTACACGAGCCATCATCGCTGATGATAAAAGATAAAAAGACCTCTCCGGTCTCGGTACGGGTGTAGTTCTGGTAAGCGGCACGCTTGATCTTTTCGCGCACGATCTGGTAGTAAGTCAGGTATGAGACGTTTTTTATCTTGTTGGTGCCTATGGGCGGGAGAGTGATCTTCTTTTTTACTGCGATGATGTCAGGCTTGACCAGCGCCGGCTTCTTGATCTGGGCTAAGGTGCGCCTGATCTTCTTATCTCTGCCGGCTAAATCACCCTCTTCTGCCGGCTTTGGCAGGAGCTTCCTGCCTGCGCTGATCTTAGAGGGGATCTTCAGGAGCGGCTCTCGTTTAGTAGACTTCTCAGGACGAAGCATCTCCTTTGGTGGCTTTACATAGCTGATCTGGAGTTTATTATCTTTCTTTCTGTGCGGAAAGAGATTAAACGATGAATTCTGCGTAAGAATCACCCCGTGGGCGATCAGCGAGACTATCAATGTTACCTGAAATATCCTCTCCCTAAACATACCTCATTCTACCATAAACGTTTCTGCTCCCAAAGTCTAAATAAAAGGGACGCTCTTTTTGCTAATCGGGAGAGTGTCCCCCTATCCACAGGCCCTGTGGAAAAAAGGGACAGTTTCCGCTTTAGCAAAAAGAGCGTCCCTTTTAGAAATTGATTTTGAGGCCGCCGTAAAACGCCCGGCCAGGCATAGAGTACTCCCGCTGCTCCTGATACGCCCGGTCAAAGACATTCTTGACCTCAAAGAGTATCTTGATATACTCATTGACCCTGAAACTTGAATTAAGGTTTAATATCGCGAAATGCTTGAGCAGGCTGGTATTATCGGCATTGGTAAACCTTTTAGTCTTGTAGATCGCATTCAGGCCGATCTCCAACTTAGGGACCGGTGAATAAAGAACTTTTAGTTTATACATATGCCTGGGCCGGTAGATCAGCCACTTCTTGGTGTGCCGGTCCTTGCTCTCCAGGTATGTGTAATTGAGATTTACCTTCAGGTGTTCCTTATCGATCAACTCGCTCTCGATCTCAAGGCCCTGTATGGTAGCACAGCTGAGATTCTCAGGCCTCCACCACCAGCTGCTATCCACGGTCCACTCTATAAGGTCGTCGAACTTTGTCTTAAAAAGAGTGATATCCGTCTTGAATTTACCGAAAAGATAAGTGCTGATACCCCCTTCATATGACACTGCCTTTTCAGGGGTGAGGCCGGTATTACCCTCGACTCCGCCGAATATACCCCAGTCCTCCCTCGGCCAATAGAGATCATTAAAGGTGGGTGCGCGGAATGATTTCGCAGCCAGGCCGTGAATCTTTATCTTATCGAATAACCAGAAATTAAAGCTTGCGCTCGGGCTGATCCTGTCCCCGAAATTAGAATAATCATCCCAACGTGCGCCGAACTTCAAGGAGCCCTGGTTTATAAAATCGGTCTCGCTCTCAAAATACGCGCCCTTGACGTTAAAGGTATGCTTTCCGCTGTTAGAGCTGTTGAGCCTGTTCTCCTCGAAACTACCGCCGATTGCGGTGCGGAACCTCTCGAAGAATGTTTGGGAGATCTGCGCCTGAGCCCCATAAAGCTTGGTCTGGTGGGCCGCTTTATCCATCGGGTCGAATGCCTCGATAAACTCGAAACGGTCAGTATTCTGGTAAATCTTAAGTAATATATCCTGACCTTCACAGAATTTACCGTAATAGTTTAGATCGATGTACTTCTTAAATGACTCCTGCCGGTCATCAAGATCGATATTGTTAAGCTGTCCCGGCGTCCCCAGCTCTGAGTTGTAATATCCGCTTGAGACTGCGATACGGTTATCATCGTTGAATTGGTACCCTAATTTCGTATTTATGTTATTGCTTATGTAATCAGAATTATCCCGGTGGCCGTGCGAAGCGAGATAATCGTAAGCAACGAAGTAATCAAAATCATTTATCTTGTCTCCGTGCGTCAGCGAGCTCCATTTTGTGTTGAAGGAACCGAGCTTCGTCATCAGGCTCGTGCCTGTATCTTTTTTGCCGGCCTTGGTGATGATGTTGATCACGCCGCCTACCGCGTTTGCGCCGTAGATATTGCTCGCCGGGCCGCGCAGGACCTCGATCCTCTCGATATTAGAGAGTGAGATCTGGTTGAAATCGGCTACGCCGTCGCGGGCAGTATTGATCGGCCTGCCGTCGATCAGCGTGACCGTCTGGGAAGACGACGCGCCCCGGGCACGGACAGAGCGGATCTGACCGATAGTTCCGTACTCTAAAATATCCACTGCCGGTAAAAGATCCAGGACTTCGGCGATCTCTATTACGCCAGTAGACTCAAGGTCCTTTGCGTTGATGATGCTGATATTCTGAGTGGAAAATTTATAGAGCTGCTCAAGCTTAGATGCGGTGACCACGATCCGCTCCAGATCCATAAGCGAGCCGGTCTCTGTCTGCACCTCCTGGCAGAACCCAACCCCTACAAAGAACGCTGATTGACACAACGCTAGTAAGCTTGCGAAAATATACTTCTTAAACATGCCTCCTCTCTTTCTCGGACCTTCAATAAAAAACCCTTAATATCACCATGATATCAAGGGTACGCCCAGATTTATTCCCCTCGGTCTGTCCGCGGACCAGGCTGGTCGGACTATTTATACGGGTAAGTCTTCTGACTCTCCCGACCTTATGAACTGCCTTCCCATCCTTTCGGACAGTGGCGGATTTGCCATAAGGCTTGGCCCTGGTGAGGGCCCCGGGACTACAGCAGCGGGACTGTGGCCGCTTTCAAACGGCACTTCCTTACCGCGTATAACTAAAAAATCACTCTGTCAAAAGAACCTTTGCTAACTTTGTTTCCCTGACCTTGCTAGCGATCAGGTCATAAGCGCCAAAGAATATCGCCGAATACATGACCGTGGCAAGGGTGAAATTGCGGATAAACGGTATCCCCATCACATAGCAGCTGATCAGGCCATCGATTGTGCGTGGATACCAGCCCATCAGCCAGACACCGAAGTTGGATACCAGATAAAATATCAATGAGGACGCTACCGCTGCGGAGAATACCCTGAAGCCGCTCTTATGCTTTCTTACCCAGGGGCCTAATAGGGCGACCAGGACAAAACCTCCCCAGGTAAAGATCACCACGTTGTGCATCCCGATGAAGAAGTCGCTTGCGATCATCAGAAGCAACGGGACCACTAAAAAGTATTTCTTTTTCAAGTATACACCGCTAAACAAAGCGATCGCAGCCACCGGAGTAAAATTAGGCGCATGCGGTACAAATCTTAAAAGAATGCCGATTAGTATCAAACTGAGTGCTAACATCGCTACCTCCCTTATTTGCTGTATATTAATATCAATTACTTTCCCTGTCAAGTGAAACTTTAAAACTCTATCCCCTTCCTCGCCTTGACGCCACTTCTGTAATAATGTTTTATCTCTCTTATGTCGCTGACTAAATGCGCGGCCTTCTTTATCGAGGCAGGAGCGTATCTGCCGGTCAAGACCACCTCGACGCTCTTAGGCGCCGCCTTGATCACTTGCAAAACTTCACTTGATTTTAAAATGCCGAGCTTCATGGCGATATTGACCTCGTCTAATATCAATAGATCGCATGTACGCCCGCGTATTAACTTTCTTACCTGCAAAAGGCCGTTTTGTGCCAGCTGTATTTCTTTAACGTTGGGCTTCTTTCTGATAAAACACCCGCTGCCGAACTGACCGAATTTGATCTTCTTAATCTTACTGAGCGCCTTTATCTCGCTGTAGCAGCCGCTTTTTACAAACTGGGCAATAAATACCCTTTTGCCCGCTCCAGCCGCCCTAAGCGCCAGCCCGAAAGCCGCAGTTGTCTTACCCTTCCCCTTGCCTGTATAAACCTGTATCAATGTATTACCGCCTTATAGCTCATGATCCCCAGTCCGCAAAGAAGTGAAACGACCACTCCGGCTAATAAGACTCCGCAGCAGATCGCAGGGAATGCGTATTTAAACCTGATCTTGAACAATGACGCTGCTACTATCCCGGTCCAGGCGCCGGTTATAGGAAGCGGGATGGCAACGAATAACGCCAGTCCTAATGCCTCGTATCTCTGCACCAGTTCAGCTTTTCTTTTCGTGCGCTCAAATAACCAGTTAAAGAAGCGCGCCCAGAGCTTGAAATGTCGCAGCCTTTGAGAGACCGGCTCTAGCAGGAATAATAGCGGGATCACCGGGATGAGATTGCCGAGTACTGCCAAAAGAAAGACCTTAAAAGCCGGCATACCTAAATACAACCCCAGGGGGATCGCTCCCCTGAGCTCAGAGACCGGCAAGGCAGAGACGATCATCACCAAATACTCTTCCGGTAATCCTTTTAACCACTCAACTATCATCGCAATCATATCCCCACAATCCTAGGGACGCTCTTTTTGCTAATCGGGAAAGTGTCCCTTTATCCACTGGTCTTGCGGAAAAAAGGGACAGTTTCCGCCTTAGCAAAAAGAGCGTCCCTACTTAGGATGGCCGTATTTGCCAACTAAAGGAACAAAAACGCAGCCGCAGACCTGAGAAGATTGAACCTCTCCCCCCTTCTTCTCGACTACGGTCAAAACCTGACTGAAGGTCTCCCCCAGCGGTAAAACCAGCTTGCCGTCATCTTTTAGCTGTTCGGTCAACGGCAAGGGAACCCGGGGGCTGGCAGCAGTAACCATGATCCTGTCAAAGGGTGCCTGATCCTTCCAACCCAAGCTCCCGTCATCTACTTTTACCTTAATATTAGTAATGCCAAGCCCTGCAAAGACTGCTTCTGCCTTATTCGAAAGTCCGGCGAACCTCTCTACGGTATAAACTTCGCCTGCCAGCTCCGCCAGAATTGCTGCCTGATAACCCGAGCCCGTGCCGATCTCTAAGACCTTCTCCTTACCGGACAAGCCAAGACATTCAGACATTAGGGCAACGATAAAAGGCTGTGAAATAGTCTGGCCTTCTCCTATAGGAATCGGAAAATCTTCGTATGCACTCTCCTGCAATTCCTCGGGGACAAATTTGTGCCGTTCTACTTTAGAAAAAGCATCCAGGACCCTCTGATCCTTTATCCCGCGGGGAACAAGCTGCTGATCAACCATCTGTTTCCTTGCCTGCGCGAAATCCATTAAAACCCCCTGCGCTTGCGGGAAGCCAATACTTCATTAAATACAAACCTGAAAAACCGAAGGGTATCTACTACGGGATGGATCTCGCTCCTCTCTCCGCCATAAACACTCTTGATCGGTACGGATTCGATCTTAACACCGCGCCGCGCAGCCTTGATCAATAACTCAGAATCAATTTCGTATTTGGAAGTCCTCAGGTCGATCTTCTTTAACACATCCCTCTTGATCAGGCGGAAACCGCACTGCGTATCCGGGATTTTCTGCTTGGCGACCATCGAGACAAACCAGGACATCAGTCTATTCGTCAAGATGCGCAACTTAGGCATATTTTCGGTATTAGGCATCCGGTTGCCGATCAGGAATCCGCTATCCGAATACTGCGCCAGGCGCAAAAAGAACGGGATATCTTCAGTCAGATGCTGGCCGTCTCCGTCCATAGTTATCACCGCATCAAAATCCTTACCCAGGCAAAAGTCAAACGCCATTCTTAATGAGACTCCCTTACCCTGGTTCCTCTCATTTCGCAGTACTGTCGCACCATTCTCGCTGGCAACAAGACGGGTATTATCGTGCGATCCGTCATCGACCACCAGCACCTCGAGGTTTTGCCGGCGGATCTTATACACCAGTGAGGCGATCGACTTCTCCTCGTTATATGCGGGTATTACTACGCAGATCTTCATCCTATCCAGAACCTCCTGAACATAAACCACTGCTGTGGGTACCTTCTTATCTGATTCTCGATTATCGGCTTATACTGTTCGATCACTGTCCTAACGTCATTAGTGCCGTCAGGGATGATCGGCTTTTCAAAGCGCAAAGTCGTAGTATCATCATCGTTACGCATCACAAACGCCGGGACGATCGCAGCCCCCGTCTTTAAAGCAAAAGCTGCCGGCCCGCGCGGAAAAAGCGTAGGCTTACCAAAAAAATCGATTTCCTCCCCACGTTCATTAAAATCCCGGTCGCCCACCAAAGCAACCAATTCATTGTCCCTCAGGGCGGTGAGGCACCTTCTTACCGCATGGCTAAAAGGTATCACCTTCATCCCCCTGCCCTCCCTGCGGGAGTTGAAAAAATCATTTACCCGCTTATCCTTATGCTCCAAGGCCACGGCAGATATCGGATAGCCTGCAAGGCCCATTGCAATGCCGCCTAATTCCCAGTTTCCCAGGTGTGCCGATAAAATAACTGCACCCTTGCCCCTGGAAAGTGTCTGATCAATATATTGAAGGTTCTCTATTTTTACACGCTCCTTTATATTATCACGGTTAAGTATCGGCACGCGGAAGAAATCCACCAAATACTTGGCAAAGTTTCTGAACATCCGGATCCTGATCCCGGCGATCTCCTCTTGCGTCTTCCCGGGGAAAATTACCCTCAGATTTCCCGTGACCCTCTTGCGATCCTTATCAGCAACCGCATAATGCGAATCTGAAATAAAAATGGCTACTCTATAGCATGCCTTTAACGGCATATGTACGGCAAGTAACTGGCCCAATCTATAGAGTAAGTAACTAAACATTTTTATGGCATGAATCTAATAATAACCTGGCGATATCCTCGCTGGCGTTTGGCTTGCTGCTCGCGCGGGCAGCGGCGCGCATGCTGCTTAACCTATCGGGATCTTCCAGCAATCCTTCGATCACCGGTTTTAATTCTTCCAGGCGGTCTATCTTGACTGCCGCCCCCTTCTCCGTCAAATAGACGGTATTGCTCGCTTCCTGCCCCGGAATCGGCTTTATGATCACCATCGGTAAATTCTTCACTAACGCCTCGGCAGTAGTCACGCCTCCGGGCTTAGTGATGATAAAATCAGAAATATCCATCAGCTCGTTGATATTGCCGGCCCGACTTAGGATAGCGGTCTTTTTCTTATATTTCCTTGCCTTCCTATTTAAATAAGCAAAGAGCCTCTTATTAGTCCCGGTCACCACAACCATTTGAAAATCTTTATTTATTTTATCTAACGAATTAATCATCGCCTTTATCGGGCCTAAACCCTGGCCGCCGCCCATGATCAGGATAGTTTTTTTATCCGGATCAAAACTGAGGCTTGATAAGACTTCTTTCTTGTCGGCACGCTGGTTAAACTTATGGTCAAAGGGTATCCCGAAAGCCTCTATTCTTTTATCAGCAACTCCCTTTGCGGCTAACAGTTTACTCACCTCTTCGGAAGGGGTGATATAATGATCTACGCCCTTATAGACCCAGTATGAGTGCGGGATATAATCGGTCAAGACCGCCACAAGCGGCAGGCAAGAACCATAAGTCTTCTTGTAATCTGCAACCATCCCGCAGGGGAATGCCTGTGTGCAGGCGACTGCCTGGGGGCGGAATTCATCAAAAAGCTTTTTTAATTTCGGCGAATTGTATTTATGGATCTTATTTTTTATATTTTCAATTTTGCGCACAACCGCAGGATTATCGTACAGGTAATCCCAGATCTTTGGAGCTTTTTTAATCAACCCGATATAAAGCCGGTTGATCACCTTTTCCGATACGGGATTGGTATAATTGAACGCATTTATGTTTAATATCTCAGCCTTAGAGGATAATCTCCTTATCGCGCCTTCAATCGCCAGCGTGGCGCTGTGATGGCCGGAGACTTCGGAGATATACATTAAGATTATACGTTCGGATGGCATAAGAATTAGATTCCGCCTTCTTCAAAGAGTTCTACGAAAACCGATGAGATCTGTGGATTAAACTGTCTCCCGGCCTGTTTCCTGATCACTTCCTTGGCTTCCTTTTTTGAGAGTGCGCGCCGGTATGGCCTGTCGGTAGTCATGGCGTCAAATGTATCTGCGACAGCGATTATTGCCGCGTTCAAGGGGATCTCTTCACCCTTCAAGCCCTCCGGGTAACCGGTGCCGTCATATTTTTCATGGTGGTATTTTATCCCCAGGATCGAATCTTTCAACTCCGTGATCGGCTTCAGGATCGATTCACCGATACTGGGATGCTCCTGGATCTTCTTCCTCTCCTCATCAGTCAAAGGGCCTTCTTTATTCAATATCCGCTCCGGTATGCCGATCTTTCCTATATCATGCAGGAGTGCGGCAATATTCAGATTCTCCAGGAACTTCTCATCAAAGACATTATTCTTGGTTTTGCTAAGCTTCCTGGCAATCCCCATGCTGATATTAGTAACCCGCGCAGTATGACCGTGCGTATAGTGATCCTTTGCATCAATAGCTGCGGCAAGAGCGATTGTCGTATGGATAAAAAGCCGCTGTTTTTTATAAAGCTGCAGGTTCAGTTCTTTAAAGAGCTGGGCGTTCTTTATCGCCATCGCCACATCCGAAGCAAGCGCAACAAAGAAATTCATCTCATCGCGGCCAAAAGTCTTCCCGCGAGTCTTTTTACCCAGAAGCAGTATCCCCAAAAGATCCTTCCCGAAATATGCAGGAATGCAGACGTTCGCTCCGAATATCTCCATCTGATACATAACCTGATTCAGGAGTTCCTTGCTCTTGGCGTTGATATCCTTCCTTAATGTTTTCTTAGCTTCCTCAAAGACAATAGCGCCATCCTTAAAGATCTTCTTATCATGGCGCTCAATGAAGAAACTGATCAGAGGGTTACCGGCATCTGTACGCAGGAACCCCTTGGGGATCTTATGGCCCGGGGCGCCGCGAGAAACATTCAATACGTAAGTATCCTTCTCCTGGTCCTTTAATAATATCCCAGCGTGGCTGACCTTGACCTTCTGCACCAGCGTACGCACGATCATCTTCATCAAAGATTCAGGATCATGCACCATGATCATGCTCTTTGCCGCGGACTCCAACTCTCTTTTATAATTTATCTTCACTTCAACGCTCCCATGACCACCTTTTCAAGCTGATCCAACTCTAACGGCTTATGGATATAATCCAAAATACCTAATTGTTTACACTGGTCCAGCGAACCATCCTCTTCCGGCTTCTTGCCGGTGACCATGATCACTCTTGTCTTCTTATCCTTTTCTCTCAGCCGCCCAAGGGTCTCGATCCCGTCAACCCCATCCATTTTGATATCCATCAGCACCAGGTCAGGCCTGTTCTGCGCTATCGATTCCAGGGCCTCCTCGCCGCTTGAAGCAATAATAACATTAATCTTGCGCCTGCGGAAAAAATTCGCGGCAAATTCCCGCACATCCTGCTCGTCATCCACGATCAATAGTTTTGGCATCCTTTCTCCTTTGCACTAAAATACCATTATTCAATGTAGTTATCAATTATTACTTAGCAATCGGCAGCTCGACTATAAACCTTGTGCCGACTTTATACTCTGACTCGAAAGAAACCTTGCCTTTATGGGAATCAGTGATAATTTTTCCTATAACGTACAATCCAAGCCCTGTCCCTTTACGCGATGATGTCTTAGTGGTAAAAAATGGCGTAAAGAGCTTCTTATTATCATCGTCTTTTACGCCCATTCCGTTATCCTCAACTACAAGCTCCATCTTATTATCGCTCTTATTCTGTGCTGAAATAGTGATCTTCCCGCGGTAGCCCGTCTCTTTAAGCATGGTTCGGCGCTCTACGATCGCATCATAGGCATTATCGATGAAGTTAAAGAATACCTCTACCAGCTGAGTTATATTGCCATTTATTTTGGGAGTATCCTTGGAGAAATTACGGTTGATATCTATCTCGGATAATTTCACTTTATACTGGACCATCTCCAGTGTATCATCTAAAATCCTATTTAAATCCAGGGCCTCAAACGCAGAATCGCCCTTACGGGAATATTTCAGGAGGCCCCTGACTACCTCTCCTCCCTGGGTAACATTGACACTGATGCGCTTCAGGGCGTGGTTGATATTTTTAATCGCCTCCTTCACCTCCGGAGTACACTTCGAAGTATTAAGCATCTTAAGGGTATCAAGGCTATCGCCGGCGATCAGAGATAACGCATGGAAGCGGTTGTTGATCTGATGCGATAGCCCGTCAGCCATGGTACCGATTGTCGCCATCTTCTCTGCCTGCGCGATCTGCCCCTGCATCTCCTTGGTTTCCTCGTAGAACTGGGCATTCTCAATCGCAAGGGCCGCCTGACTGGCTAAGATTTGAAAGACATTCAAATCATCAGGTGTATAGATCTGGCCCGATAATTTATCTCCTAGTACGAGGAAACCTATAAACTTATCCTCTAATGAGCTGGGAATGATTACTGAGGCAGTAAGCTGACGCATATTCTCTTCTAATTGATGATAAATATCGCTATTTGTATCCTCTGCCATGCGCTTCACTTCTTCATACACCAAAGGCTCGCGACTCTTCGTCATCCAAACGATCAGTTTATTATCAGAGGATAACTTAGCAACTGACTTCCTCCCCTTATCGCGGCTTACCTGTAAAACATATTCACCGGTATCCCTGTTACGGAGATAAACTGCTACATATGATATACGAACCGTTCTCGTAATAATGTGAGCGATCAAATCTAACAGCTTATGAAGGTTACGTATTCGCGTCATTCCAGCTGAAGCTTCTTTTAACGTCTGCTGGTAGCGTCTCTGCTCTCGAAGTATTCGTGCTTCTGCCTTACTTTCGAAAAAAATGTAAATAAATGGCCCGGCTGTGGCCAAAACTGCCATCAATACAAGCGGAAACATCCACCAGTTAATACCAAGCAGACCAATGATTTTTTCCTTATGCCAAACAGCAATCGCAAAAGGACATCCTAAAACTAAAGTGTAAACTGCAACAAAAATACTCGTCCGCGTAATAGCAATTTTGATATCCATAAGTCGATAACGAAAAACAGCGTAAGTAGTTGTTATAATATAAATAAATACTAACACACTCGGATAAGGCATTACTTTGATATTGAACATTAAAGGAAAACAACTTGCACCACCAAAATAACCTAACGTAGTACCAATTAGTAAATATTGCATCTGACTTCTTACGTATCCAGTTGAAGTCCTGTACTTCTTGAATAAGAAGTAGTGTGCGTAAATTACCCACCAAATGAAATTCAAGACATAAATTAAATAACCAAATTTTCCAATGGGATAATATTGCATGCCTAACTTAGAAACTAAGTCAGTTACAATAAGGGGGGTTAGTGCAACTAAAAATAAGGATAAACAACATAAAAAACAGATGTTTAATACTTTCTTTTTGATTTCTTTTAGATCCAGCCAGATACAAATAAAATGCAAGAATTGCGCAGGAATAAGTGCACCTAGAGCATGTGATATTCTACTTGCCCATATTGCTTGATCTTTATTTATAAAAGGTAACATAGTTATTGCATAACCCAAGCTCCATCCACCAACGCTCAGGCAAAAGAAGAACCATGATCTATTACTCTTCTTTTCTCTACCAGTAAAGTAAATGAAGAAACCGAGTGCCCAACTCCCTATTGCAGTAAAAAATGTAATTAATCTATACAGATTAATCATGTTATTTGACTAGTGCTTTTTTAAATTCTTCTGCAATGATTTTGTGTCCCAAATCATTTGGATGCAGGCCGTCTTCGCATATTACATTTGGCATGCGACTTTTTAATACATTGAATATATCTACCAACTTAACATTGCAAACCTGCGCAATTTCTTTTAGCGCATCGCTATATGACTTATGCCAATCGGAAGGAGATTTGATATTTTTCATGAGTTGTTTCATCTGAGGCAAACTCTTAGTAAATCCACTTGAGGTAATTGGTTGTAAATTAGAAATGAAGGGGTCTTTACCCTTTTCTTTAATTGCGTGAATCATCTTTATTATATTTTCTTTATATTTTCTACTATCAATATTGGGCGTATCAACATCAAATAATCGGCAATCATTATTGCCAAATAATATTATCACATGAGAATAGCCATCCCTATTCAAAACATCACTCCGCAATCTCCTTAAGCCATCTCTGCTAGTATCATTATTACGGCCTTTTATTAAGACGGGCACTTGCAGCAAAGAACGTAATACCCTACCACAGCCACAGCTCCTACTGGAAGCTCCAGTTCCGAAAATTACACTATCGCCAAAACATATGACACCGTTTAACATCTTAGTCATTATAATTATTAAGCGCTTCTTCACTAAGTTCTTTTATTAAGCTTTTGACAGAAACTATATCTTTTACTCTATGAGCATTTGCCCCGCACATTACAAAACCATCCTCAAGATTACCTCGATAAGCATTTACTAATGCTTGCGCGATACAATAATTTGCTGCATAAGGATCGCAACTCTTTAAGCATTTAAAAGGGCAAATAAATTTTATTTTTTCGCCTGATTCAATCCTATCTACAAATTTATTTCTAATCACCCTTGCCGGCATACCTACGGGGCTCAAAATTACAACTATATCTTCTTTAGTACTTTTTAAATATGCCTCTTTGTAAGCAGAAGAAACATCACACTCATCTGTACATACAAACCTTGTAGCAACCTGAACTCCACTTGCCCCAAGCTTCAACATTTTTGCGATATCTTCACCGGTAAAAACACCTCCGGCTACTACAACAGGAATCTTCTCTTTTGTCTTTGACTCAAACTTACATACTACATCGAGCACCTCTCTCAACAAATCCTCTAACAAAGGCGGATTGTCTCCAATTAGTTCACCGTACTTAAAACCAATATGCCCTCCCGCGAGTGGCCCTTCTAGGACTAAAGCGTCTGGTAATATTTTGTACCGTCTTAACCAGGTCTTGCAAATCAATTCCGCCGCTCTACCTGATGAAATAATCGGAATCAGCTTAGTTTTTGAATCTTGCCTTAATAAAGGCAAGTGGAGCGGAAGGCCAGCTCCGGATATTATAGCACCTACTTCCTCCTCAATGGCCACTCGCGCTAAATCGTCATAATTTGTTAAAGCGTACATTATATTTACACCGAATGGATTATCGGTAAGAGCTTTTGTTTCTCGTATCAAATCTCTAAAGGCTAACCTTGATCTTTCTTCATAAGGCAAATCATTATTACCTTCTTCTCCTAGGCCAACGCTTGCTATGACGCCCAAAGCCCCCTCATTAGATACTGCAGCAACTAGCTTTGCCGTAGAAACTCTTACACCCATACCCCCCTGGATTATCGGCGGACTGATTCTTAAATCTCCGATTACTAAATCAGGTAATCTATTCATTTTTATGAATATTTTCTACATGTACAAAATTCATACATTCCCCATTGATCAACACTAATTATAACATTCTTAAAACCTAAATCTAATAACCACTTCCTGAAAATCTCTGGTTTCCTATAGACTAATTCCCATCTATTTCCTTCTGAAGTTACACACACCTTACTCATTAATTTTTTGCTAGGATTATCTACCTGGCTAATAAAAAGAAGCAAACCATCATAACTAATACTATTATGGATATCTCTTAATATTTGCAAAACGAAATCATCATCTTTATATTCAAGTAATCCGGAAAGAAGCACGATATTTGGTATCCAAGCAATCTTTTTTGATAACCTTTTGAGATGCTTAATTCTGAGAACATCTGCTTTCGTGAATCTTATCGGCTTATCTCCAGCTAGAATTTTACCAAAATTTAAGGAACGAATATCTTTATCGATACACAAAACTTCTACATTGTGCTGATTTGAACCATCTATCAATTCAGTAAGATATCTAGCAGGCCCAGAAGCAACATCTACTATTCTAGTTTTTCTTTTTAAGTATAAATTATTTGCAATTTCGTTCTGAAGAATTTTAATTACTATCTCTTTTCTATTTCTTGTTGCCTTTACGGAGGGTAAATTTAATAATACTTTATCAACAAACCTCCCAAAAGACGTTATTCCCTTTGGCTTTGCCCTATACATGTGGTCAAAATTTAAACCGGAATCTGCAGCCCCTTTTATGCTAGTCCTTCCTAATTTACTTAAAGATAGTATATTTTTAATTATCTTTCTATACCAAAAATCTTCTATCTTGGTTTTAATATTTGTAGTTATAACTCTGCCCCTATTCATTCTTTATGTGTGCCTCAATATTTGACAACAGCTCCTTCAAATCAAAGGGTTTAGTCAGAAATCCAGCAACTTTCAAATCACCCGTTTTTTGACGATTGTCCTCACTATCATAACCGGTAATTACAAGTTCTGGAATATGGTCCTTCCCTAGCTCACTCAGACTTTTTCTTATTTGTTTGATTGTCTCAACACCATCGAGGCCTGGCATTCTAATATCAGTAATAATTAAATTATAATTTACATTTTTTATCTTTTCTATTGCCTCCTGGCCGCTTTGCGCAGTAGAAACACCATACCCCTCACCTCTTAGCAGTCTCTTTAAGGTTCCCAATATTAATTCGTCGTCATCAATTACTAAAATATTCCTTGTCATTTTGAATTACGACCTCTCTAAAACTTTCTTAACTGTTATCTGTATCGTTCTAACATCAAATGGTTTCTCTATATATCCAGCCGCGTTTAACGCTAAGGCCTGTTGATATATATCATCTTTGGCATATGCTGTGATAAAGATTTCCGGAAGAAGATCTTTGCCATTTTGTACTAAATATTCTCTTATTTTTTTCACTATTTCCATACCATCCATTTCAGGCATTTTAATATCTGAAATAATTAAATCAAAGTCCGCTTCCCTTATCCGCCTGAGCGCTCTTACACCGTTAAAAGCTGTAGACACCTTGTACCCCTCTCTAGTTAATAATCTCTTTAAAGTCATCAGCACCAATTTATCGTCATCAATTACTAGAATATTCTTTTCCATAATTAATCGATGATTCTTACTTTACTTTTGACCTCGTCTTTTTCTTTCACTCTGGGAAGTTGAACTGTAAATGTTGTACCTCTGTTAGTTTCCGATTGAACATTAATTAGGCCATTATGTTTTTCTAATATAGATTGACAAATGGAAAGCCCAAGACCAAGGCCCTTCCCAACATCTTTTGTGGTAAAAAATGGATCAAATATCTTTGAAACTACCTCTTTCGGTATGCCTGCCCCCTCATCCTTGACCTCAACTTTTACACAATCTTTGTTTTTTGAGACAGCTATTGTTACGACTCCCTCCTTCTTTATGCGCTTAATGGCATCCTTGCCATTCAAGATCAGATTCGTTATTACTTGTTCTAATTCATTATGATTTCCTAAAACCAAATATGCACCTTCTTTGACTTCGGTGATTATCTTAATATTTTCCTGCTCTAATTGATATCCAAGAAAAGTAACTACCTTATTAATAACGTCTAATAGGTCTACCTTAGATACCTCTGCAGTTTCCAGCGGCCGCTTAGCATAAGTCATCAGCTTCTGCACTATGGTCCGGCAGCGCTTAGTAGCTTCCTCTATTAACTCAAGCGATTCCTTGTCAAGCTTATCATCAATTGACTTTGCCGCTAAAAGCATCTGGACATTTGTCAATATTGCGGTCAAGGGATTATTTATCTCGTGGGCCACACCTCCTGCCAGCGTACCTACCGTAGCCAGCTTCTCCGCCTGAACAAGCTGCTTCTGCACTTCTGTTAATTCTCTTGTCCTCTGCCTGACCTGTTCTTCGATATTTTCATATAGTAATGAATTTGATATAGCAATTGTAGATTGGTTCTTCAGTGTCGTTAAAAAATGCAAATCTGCTGCGTTGTAGCGCCTGAGGTTTGCTTTTTTTCCAAGATTGATTATGCCTAATAGCTTTTCATTTAGGGCTAAAGGCACGACTACGGTGGCTTCTGTCAACCTGAAGTAATTCTTTGCATTTTCTTTGATAGATGTATATGCCGGATCTATCTCAACAAATTCCCTGTAAATAATCTTATTGTTTTTGGCCATCCATACCAAGAACAAATCGTCAGCCTTTAGTTCGCTTATCTCTCGGGCAGTATTTACCGCATTTGCCAGCCTATAGGCCTTCCTACTATCATTATAAATAAAAATGTCTATCTGTTGAGGGTATAGGGTATCAGCAATCGTATCTTCTATGCGCTGTATAAGACTATCAAACCCCTTCAAATGGACTAGGTCCTCCGTGAAACGGCTTGAGATCTCCTCTAAGTCTGAATGTCGCCTCTGGAAGAAGTGGTCGATCTTAGGCTGGATAGCGCGCAGATAAAGCGTCAGGGCTAAAAAACTGAATATCCAAAATACAAACTGCAGCATCGTAGATTCTTTTATAAGCGGGGAAATAGCTCTATAGAGGAAGAAGATCGGGATGACAATCAATGAGAAAGAGAATACCCAAAGCGCTGTTTTATGAAATACGGTCTCTATATCAAAAGCTCTATACCTGATAATGGAATAAGCTAAAAGCGAGACAAAGAAGATCATGGGAATAAAACCAAAGGGATAAATCGGGATTGTCCAAACTTTAGCTACAAAATCAAGCGATGCAATAAAGGCGATCAGGAATGCTGCGATTATCAGACCAATCTGATTCTTTTTTATAGGAATATTTTCGCGCTTGAAAGCGATCCATAAATTAATCTGCACTACGCTGTATACTATTACATAAAATAGCAGGAATAAATAGTTTGCTGGCTCATAATGAGGATAATATCCCCAGAAATACGAGCTGGGTATAGTGATGAACTTATCCGTAGAAATAGCGGCGATATAAAAGAATAACGCGGAGATTAAGGAACCTAATACAAAATGCCGCTGCTTTTTAAGTAATCCTGATGAAGCAGCAGAGAACAGATAGGCGCTCGGCATTATGTTGGCTACGCCAAAAAATGTGAAATACTTATACCAATTCAGAGCCGTCTGCGGATTATTAGAAAGATACACAAGGCCGGTCGTAAAAAGCCAAAGGCTCAGGCTTGAACAGAGACAGAAAAAACCGGTATTCCGGGCAGAGCGCTTTGTCTGTATGATCACGAACAGGCCGATAGAAAAGATAGCTATACTCACTACCATAACGGGTATGGCGTGTGGATTATAGCTGTAATTTGATAAATCTAGTAATTGCTTAAGCATTCTTTGCCGCTCTCTTTATCTTCCTGATATCCTCATCCTTGATCTGCCAGTCGGCCCAGAAGAAGGGGGCGAGTTCAAAGCCATGCTTCTCACCGAGCTTTTTTATCTCATCCATCTTCTCTAAGGTAATATTCCCCCTGCCGTAGCTGAAGTTTTCATAACGGCGCTCAAGGGATAAGATGATCACCTCTGAGAAGCAACCATAGGCGACATCCGGCGAAGGCAACCCCATATCAATACCGGTGTCAATCGGTGTAGGGACAGAGGCCAGGCCGCCGGAGAAGATCAAAATATCCCTTCTCTTTATAGGCGCATAGGAAATATTCTTTGGATACGCCAGATCACAGATAACTGCCCCGGGCTTAAACCATTCTACATCTAGTATTGACGCAGAAGAATTTGCCGCTGCGATGACTATATCGGCGTCCTTGACTGCTTTTTTGTTCCTTGTGGTAGCCGCGATCTTCGCCTTACGCTTCTTCTTAAGTTCTGCTTTTAGCTTGCTTAAGTTTGATCTTGTCCTGCCGGTTATTGTTAATTGCCTTACTTTCCCGGATAATGCCCTGGCGCAGGCGCTGCCGATATCACCGGTTCCGCCGACTATAGTGACCTTTAAGCGATTTAATTCCTTACCTAAAAGTTTTGCCGCGCGCTCAACACCTTGGACCGCCAATACAGCAGTATAGGTATTCCCTGTAGTAATAGGGATATCGACGTCTTCGCTGATCTGATGGCCGAGCCGCTCTCCTACGATAGAGGTAAAGCCTCCTAAGGTTACGATCCCCACCCCGCATTTTTCAGCCAGCTTGCAGGCGCGCACTACTTTTGAATAAACACCGTACATATCCTGGGAGACCATATCGGGGATGAAGGTGCAGAGAATAAAACACCCATCCGTTGTAGCGCCGGTCTTTGATTTAAATTTTTTCATCTCAAACATCTTAAAAGACGGGGTGATCGTAAATAGTTTCTGCAGGAATTCCTTTGAGGGCAGCTTGAAGGTAGGATCCATCATCTTCAGGCATTTGGTCATATGAGTAAAATTGTAAAAATGCCCTAATATCCCAAAGCCGGCGATCTTTTTATTGTGGCCGTTCTTAAAGCTGGTGTAGGTCACAGAGATCAACCGGTCCTCCACCGCTTCCAGTATCGCTTCGAAATTCTTGGCGAGCAAGACCTTGATATACTCGTCGGCAAAATCCTTTATCGCCGGCACGCCGACACTTAAATATACAGTGACGATGACTTCCGTGCCCTGCGGATGATTACGGAAGGTCCATTCCCCCTTGAATTCGCGCAGGTCACCCTTGATCGCTCTAAAATATATCGTGTCGTGGTCAAGCGCAATGGTATCCTCCTCTGTCCAGCTGATCGGTACGCTATCGACCTGCACGCGCCACTTCGTGGTCATCTTGTGCCTATCTTTTTTTATTACCGAAGCCTCTTTAACGCATGGAATATAGGAAGGAAATTCCCAGACCTTTGTGATCCGGCGGATGACCTTCCACTTCTGAGCAGGAATGATCCTGGTCACTTTTATCTCGATAAGTTTTTTATCCGGCATTTATCATCTCCTTGATCGAGTTTCTGACTTTGAAGATACCGTCTTGCAGATCCATATCATCGATGCGGTCTTCATATTTCTTCAAAAGATACCTCGGCCTGCCGATCTTGACTTTTATAGGATTTAATCTCGGTAATTTAGCCGACTTAGGAAGCGCATCATGAGTTCCAAATATCGCGCAGGGGACGATCGGCCTACCGGTCTTGATCGCCAGAAGCGCTGCTCCACTCCTGAAATCCCGCAACTTACCATCATGGCTGCGCGAGCCCTCCGGAAAGATACCGACATTCTTATTTCTATTTAATAAATACAGCGCTTTCTCCGATGCGCTTCCGGTTGGCAGGGTCTGCGTTGCCTTCAAAAACCACTTCAGCCACGGCTGATTATAAAGGCCCCTGAAGGTCAGCCAATAGATCTTCTTAGGAATAGCCACTCCCAGTGCCAATGGGTCCAGATAGCTTGAGTGATTAGCAACCACTATATAATTTGTCTTTTGCGGCAGATTCTCCAGGCCCTCTACTTTAAGCCTGAACATCGCCTTTAGTATGACCAGCAGTATTAACCTTAATAAATAGTAACCCATGGATTATGCCGCCTTCTAGTTTAACCAGTTTTACCGGAAAGAGGCTGTCTGCGCTCTTTTCCGTTGGTGTTACGATCTACCTTATCCCTGATCCAGCTCTCGATGTACTTTCTGTGGAACCGCCAGTCAGTCCCGATCTTAAAGGCCGGGATCTTGCCCTCGCGGGCATAGCGGTGCACCGTGAGCGGATGGAGATTAAGGTACTCGGCAACATCCTTGGTTGTCATGATCTCTTTATCTCTACCCATACTATCACCCCGCTTATAATTTAGACATACCTAGACAAACAATTACTATACTAATAAAACTATGGCTTGTCAAGAAGAATTTCCCTCAGGCGAAAAAAGGCACGCTTTTGGCGTGCCTGAATTTACCGAACCTGAAAGCATAGCTTTATTTTTGCTCGTCTATCTCTGCTAAAACCTCCCCTACCCTTACTTCATCTCCTTCATGCATAACAAGTTGCGAAAGTATCCCCGTGCAGGGACAGGGCAGGTTAAAAGTGGCTTTATCTGTAGTAAACTCAACCAGATCATCCTTCTCCTTTACCTGGTCCCCCTCCTTAAAATACCAGAATGAGACCGTTGCCTTCTCGACTCCTTCTCCAAGCTCAGGCAAAACTACCTTGGTCATTTTTCCTCCTTATGTAGGGGACACCCCCAGCTTTAGTTGATTGGGTGTCCCTAATGCGAAGTTAGATTTTAAGATTAAGCTGTTTTTTATATCATTGAATGATACTTCCCTGCCCAGGATGCTCTCAAGTGAAGTCATCCTTATATCCATTCCGCAAGGGCGGATCATGCTGAAGTTTGCTAAATCACCGGCTTTTATATTGATGCTGATGCCATGAAAGGCGATCCAGTTCCTGATCGCAATACCTATGGAGGCGATTTTTTTTCCTTCGACCCAGACACCGGTCCTGCCGGCGCATCTTTTGCCTCTGACCCCAAAGTCACCGAGCAAGTCTATTACGATCTCCTCCAGCGTGCGCAGGTACAGATGAATATCCTTCTTGAACTTACTTAGGTCAATGACCGGGTAAACGGTGAGCTGCCCCGGGCCATGATAGGTTACATCCCCTCCCCGCTCTATCTGATGCACCCGGATCCCCTTAGCGCGCAGCGCTTGCTCATCCGCTAAGATATTCTTGCTTTCTGCCCTGCGGCCCATGGTGATCACAGGATGATGGCTGCAAAAAATCAGTGTGGATATGCCTTTAGTGTTTTTTATCGCTAAGAATATCTCTTTTTGTAGATTCCAGGCCTTTTCAAAATCTACTAAGCCTAAATCGCGGATTTCAAGCTGCATGAATTATCCTAAGGCTTCTTTTATGGATTCGGATAGCGTGGGATGGGCGAAAATGACCTCTTTGACCTGCGAGGTCTTCATGGACGAAGAGACGGCTAAAGTCAAAACACCGATCAATTCCGTTGCCTTAGGGCCGATTATCGATGCGCCCAGGATCTGGTTGGTCTTTTTGTCAGAGACGATCTTGATAAAACCATCTGTTTCATCTAATATACGCGCCATACCTGAGCCTAAAAAGTCGAATTTGTGTATGGCGGCATCAACACCTTTGTTCTTTGCCTGCTCTTCATTTAAACCGACACTTGAGATCTCAGGATCGGTAAAGATACAGTTGGGGATGTTTGTGTTGTCAGCCTTTTTGGGGCTCTCTGAATTTACGATATTCTCTGCGCAGATCTCTCCCTGGTAAGCAGCGTAATGGGCAAGCATCACCTTACCGGTACAGTCTCCTGCGGCGTAGATATTGGAAACATTGGTCGCCAGGTGTTCATCGACGAGGATTTTGCCTTTTTCGGTTTTTATGGAGCACTTTTCCAGGCCTAAACCTGCCGTATCAGGGGTTCTGCTTACGCAAAGCAGGATCTTATCGTAATCATCGGGCTTTACCGTGGAGGCGTCAGTGTTTGTGCAAACCCCAATCTTTCGCTTCTTAAAGGCAGTTTCTAGTTTCCTGGCGATATCCTTATCCTCCAGAGGAAGAAGTTGCGGCATCTTCTCAACGATGTGTACCTGGCTCCCTAAGCTTGAAAAGATACTGGCAAATTCACAACCGATCACTCCTCCCCCGATGACCAGGAGCTTGCCCGGAATGTCTTTTAAATTTAGGATATCATCACTTGAGAGAATCTTCTCATGGTCAAATCTTATTTGAGGCAGCTCCAGCGGCTTTGATCCGGTCGCAATAATAATAAACCTTGCCTTGATCTCTTTATCATTGACTTTTATTGTATCGCAGGAGGAAAGTTCAGCCCCGCCATACAGGAGATCAATACCCTTAAGCATGGACTCGATTCCTGTACGGAGTTGCTGGATGACTTTATCCTTCCTCCTCTGGATCTCGCCAAAGTTCACCTTAGGATCAACAGTATCTATGCCGAAAATCTTTGATTTTTTTACAAGTGAATAGACTTTTGCGGATTGGACTAATGCCTTGGTGGGGATACAGCCCCGGTTCAGGCAGGTTCCTCCTACATCCTTCCGCTCGATAAGAGCGACCTTAAGGCCTAACTCCTTTGCCTTGAGCGCGGCGGTAAAACCTGCCCATCCTGCACCGATGACTACTAAATCATAATCCATATTTAGAAACGCTTTGAAATTACGTCGAGGATCGCCTTGGCGGAAGCCTGGAGTGCTGCCTTCTCCTCTGGGTTCAGCTTGAGTTCCACTATCCCCTCTATCCCGGTCCTGCCGAGCCTGCAGGGGACACCTATACAGAGGCCTTTAAGGCCATACTCGCCGTCAAGATAGGCTGATACGGCTAAGACGCGCTTCTCATCTTTTACAACCGCCCGGACTAGCTCCATTATTGCAACTGACGGCGCAAAATAGGCGCTGCCGCTACCCAAGTGCGAAACTATCTCCGCCCCCCTGTCAACTGTCTTCTTGACCAGGTTTTCAACCTGTTCCTTACTGACAAACTTATCCAGGGTAACGTCCTTGATCCTGGTGAATCTGGATAGCGGCAGCATGCCTTTTCCGTGGCTCCCGATCACAGTCGCTTCTATCTCTGCGTTAGGAACATTTAATTCTCTGCTGATCTGGTTAGTGAACCTTGCAGCGTCCAAAGTGACCCCCATACCGAATACTTTATTCGGCTTAAAACCGGTATTTTTAAGCGCCAGGTATGTCATCATATCCAGCGGGTTAGTAACGATAATCAGCACCGCTGCCGGCGCTGATTTCTTTACCTCTGCGCAGACACTTTTTAGGATCTCGCTGTTTTTATCGATGAGCTCTTCGCGGCTCATCCCGGGCTTACGCGCCAGGCCTGCCGTAACCACCACAATATCTGAATCTTTTATTCTTTTTAGATCATCGGTACCTTCGATCCTGTAATCAGATTTGAATCCGGCTGCGGCATCCTCAAGGTCAAGGCTCTTCCCCTTAGCAAGGCCTTTGACGATATCGACTAAAACTACACCGCCTAAACCTGCTTCTGCGATACGCATTGCTGCGTGCGCTCCGACCTGTCCTGCTCCAATAATGCTTATCTTCATATGCCTTGGGGACACTTTCCGCTTTAGCAAAAAGAGCGTCCCTACTTTAGTTTTTGGATGATGGCATCGGCCATCTCGCGAGTACCTACTGCGGTAGGATCATTACGGTCTGCCTTTAGGTCATAGGTAACAGACTTTGCTTCCTTCAAGACCTCTTTTACGGCTGCCTCTAATCTATCTGCAGCACCTTGCTCTTTAACATAGCGCAACATCAATACCCCGGATAGTATCATCGCCATCGGGTTGACCTTATTCTGACCCTTGTATTTTGGCGCTGCGCCATGCACTGCCTCAAATACCGCCATATCATCGCCAAGGTTTGCGCCAGGTGCCACCCCCAGGCCCCCCACCAGTCCGGCGCAGAGGTCTGAGATGATATCTCCGTAAACGTTGGGCAATACTAATACATCGTAATTGTGGGGCTTCTGCACCAGCTGCATACACATATTATCCACGATCGCCTCGCTGAACTCGATTTTGCCAAGGTATTCTTTAGCTACTTCGCGGGCGCATTTCAGGAATAGCCCGTCGGAAAATTTCATGATATTCGCCTTATGCACCGCAGTGACCTTTTTACGCTTGAGTTTTATCGCATACTCAAAGGCGAATCTGACGATCCTCTCTGAGGCATACCTTGATATCGGCTTTATGGAGATCCCGGAATCAGGCCGGATCTTCTTAGAGGTATATTTCTCTACATCCTGGATAAACTTCTTTGTATCGGGTTTTCCCTCCTCCAGCTCGATCCCTGCATATAGATCCTCGCTGTTCTCTCTGACGATGACCAGATCTATATCCTTATACTGTGAGCGTACCCCCTGGTATGACTTTGCAGGGCGTACGCAGGCGTAGAGATCAAGGGCATGCCTTATAGCGACGTTTACGGAACGGAAACCCTCTCCGATCGGTGTCACGATCGGCCCCTTTATAGCGACCTTATTCTTCCTGATCGAATCCAGGACCTTCTCAGGAAGCAGTTCGCCGGTGGCGCTCAGGGCATCTGCTCCTGCGGTCACCTCTTCCCATTCGACCTTGACACCACTAGCCTCGATGCATCTTCTGGCAGCCTCGGTGATCTCAGGTCCGATCCCGTCACCGGGTATAAGTGTTATCCTATGGGCCATGCTAAACCTTTATTTTTTTGTGCTTCTTAATATACTTAACCACGCCACCCTCTTTTAAGAATCTTTGCATGAACTTAGGCAGAGGTTTTACTTTTAGCCGCAGATTGCGTGAGCTATCGCTTACTAAACCTTTATCCAGGTCTATATCTATTCTATCGCGCGCCTTGATCTTTGAGGTATCGGTTTCGACCAGTGCAAGGCCGATATTGAAACTGTTACGGAAGAATATCCTGGCGAAGCTCTTGGCTAATACCGCCGTGATCCCTGCTGCCTTAATCGCTAAGGGCGCCTGTTCACGCGATGAGCCCATTCCGAAGTTCTCACCGGCTACGATTATCGATGCGCCGGGAGTGATCTTCTTAATGAAGTGCGGATCGATATCCTCCATTATATGTTTTGCCAATTCCTTTATATCAGTAATCGAGAATTTGTAGCGGCCGGAGATGATAGAATCCGTATTAATATCGTTTCCGAGTTTCAGGGCTCTCCCCCTTAACCTCATAGCTGCTTGAATTCATCCTGGTTCTTGACTTTAGACATCGCCACATCAAGAGTGATTTGCTCTTTCTTGAAAAGCTCCTTTAATGACTTGTCCATCGTCTTCATCCCGTACTGGGCCCCGGTCTGCATCAGCGTCGGGATCTGCTCGATCTCAAGCTCGCGGATCAAGTTCCTGATCCCGGGAGTTGCTATCATTACTTCAGTAGAAAGCACGCGCCCCTGGCCTGACGCCTTAGGGAGCAATAGCTGGGAGATTACTCCCTGGATGCAATCGGAAAGCTGCAGCTTGACCTGCTGCTGTTGGTGCGGCGGAAAAACATCAATGATCCTCTGTATGGTCTGCGGTGCATCCGGAGTATGCAGCGTGGCAAGTACTAAATGCCCGGTCTCGGCTGCGGTAAGAGTAGTAGAGATCGTCTCCAGATCACGCATTTCACCGACCATGATCACATCCGGATCCTGCCTTAAGCAATGCCTTAATGCCTCAGCGAAAGAATGTGTATCGGCATAGACTTCCCTTTGCTTGATTATGCATTTCTTATTCTTATGGATAAACTCGATCGGGTCCTCGATACTGATCAATACATCCTCTCTCTCATTGTTGATCAGATCGACCATTGCCGCCAGGGTGGTGGTCTTTCCCACCCCCGTGGGACCGGTAACCAGCACCAGGCCGTTTGCTTTTCTGGCAAGGTCTGTTGCGATCGCAGGTAACCCAAGGTCATTGATACTGGGGATCTCTATCGGGACACGCCGAAAGGCTGCTTCAACAGCGCCCTTTTGCATATGTACGTTGACGCGGAATCTGTCCATTTTAGGGAGGGCCAATGAAAGATCAAGCTCCAGGTCCCGCTCAAAGATCTCCTTCTGCGCATTAGTCAGGACCCCGTAGATCATTTTCTTGAGATTCTCCCGCTCAAGCAGCTGATCACCCATACGGTGCAGCACACCGTCAATACGCAGTATCGGCGGTTCCTTCTCGGTAAGATGCAGATCTGATGCTTTCTTATCGATACACATCGCCAGCAGGTCGTGTATATCCATGCCAGACTCCTTATCCTTAATGAACGCCATTTTATTCCTCCTTTTATAGGTAACGCCGGCAGTCAGCGAGCCTTCCCTCTAAAGCAGAAGCTGCTACTGTTGCCGGTGAACCGAGATAAATAAGTGCCTCAGGATTTCCCATCCTGCCCTTAAAGTTCCTGTTGGCGCTTGAGATCACTACCTCGCCGTCAGCAGGAACGCCGTTATGCGTACCCACGCAGGGTCCGCAGCCGGGAGCTACCACTACCCCGCCTGCCTTTACAAATTCATCGATAATGCATGAATTCAACGCTTCCTGAAATATACGCCGCGATGCCGGCGCAACGATCAACCTTACTCCCGCAGCCACCCTTCCACCCTTAAGGATACTGGCTGCAACCTTTAAATCTGATAACCTTCCATTAGTGCAGGTGCCCAAAAACGCCTGGTCGATCCTGGTGCCTTTCACTTCACCGATAGGCTTTACCTTATCCACAGCATGCGGTAAGGCGACCTGCGGCGTCAACTTTGATATATTATACTCTAAAACCCGGCAATATTGTGGATTTTTATCGGCCCTTACCGGCCTGCCCCTTGCTTTTCCAGGGGAGTTCTTCTTCAGCCAGGCAAAAGCCTTCTTATCCTGCGGCATGAAGCCCGCCTTTGCCCCCATCTCAACCAGCATATTGCAGATAGTAAAGCGTCCGGCCATATCCAGATTCCTGATCACCGGACCGTAAAATTCCACCGCCTTGTAAGTCGCTCCGTTAACCCCCATATCCCCGATGATCTTCAGGATAATATCCTTGGCATAGACGCCCCTGGGGATCTTTCCCCAAAGCGTGATCTTTACCGTCTCAGGCACCTTAAACCAATTCTCACCCGTAGCAATGGCGACAGCAAGATCCGTTGAGCCTACGCCGGTAGAAAATACCCCCAGCGCACCATAGGTGCAGGTGTGCGAATCAGCGCCCAGAACCAGGTCCCCGGGAAGGACCTCTCCCGACTCAGGGATCACCTGATGACAGACACCGCAGCCGACATCAAATAACCCTGCTTTATAATCATGCGCAAAAGAGCGCATCCTCTTATGGATCCGGGAGACCGACTCACTCGGCGATGGGGCGCTATGGTCGATCACCATGCAGAACTTCGTCTTTAATCTCTTTACCTTTAGCTCCTTTATCCGGTCGATGATGATCGAAGAGGTGCCATCCTGGCCAAAGGCAAAATCGACCTTGCAAAGCGCAAAATCCCCTGCCTTAAGCTCTCTTGCGGCGTGTTTACTTAATATCTTTTCAGCGATGGTCTGATGCATAGAGAGGTGTGATCCAATCTTTGATCCTGCGGATACCCTTCTCGATCTCCGGGATCCCGGTAGCGAAACTCATCCGCACGTAGTCATCCCTGCCGAAACTTACTCCCGGGATAACGCTCACCGAGGCCTCCTCAAGCAGGCGGTCGGCAAAGGTCAAAGAATCAAGCTGTGTCTTTGAGATTTCGCAGAACATATAAAAAGCTCCCTGCGGCAGGAAGTATCCGAGCTTATCGATTCTGTCTAAGCCGGCGCTCATGCAGTCCCTCCTCTTCTGGAACTCTGCGCGCATCTTCTCTAAAACATCCCCAGGCGCGCTGAGTGCTGCCACTGCCGCCTTCTGGCTGATCGAAGAGGGGCAAGAGGTACTATGATCCTGCAGCTTAGTCACCGCTGTAACTATGTCGTAGGGCCCGCCGAGGTAACCGATGCGCCAACCGGTCATGGAGGAGCTCTTTGATAAACCGTTTACCGTAACCGTAAAATCATTTATATCTTTACCAAGCGAGGCGATCGAGGTACAAGACAAGCCGTCATAAGTAATCTTTTCATAGATCTCATCACTTAAGACAAAGACCTTCCTTGCCACGCAGATCTCAGCGATTTTTTCTAACTCATTCTTACTGTAAAGGCAGCCTGTAGGATTTGAGGGGCTGTTCAGGATCAGGAGTTTTGTCTTTGAGGTAATATTTCTCTTTAGCTCTTCCGGTGAGATCTTAAAACCATCTTGACTTCTAGTCTTTATGAACCTGGGGCTACCCTGACAGAGATGGACCATCTCAGGATAGCTTACCCAGTGGGGCGAAGGTATGATCACTTCATCGCCCTTATTGACTAAGACGGTGAGGGTATTATAGATACTGTGCTTTGCCCCGCAGGATACGACGATCTGGCCGGGCTCGTAGTTTAAGGAGTTGTCGTTCTTGAATTTCTGGCTGATCGCTTCTTTTAATTCCGGTATCCCGGTGGAGGCAGTATACTTGGTAAATCCTGAATCGATCGCCTGCTTTGCGGCTTGCTTTATAAGATCGGGGGTATCAAAATCCGGCTCTCCGGCGGCGAAATTGGTGACGTCTTTTCCCCCAGCGCGTAACTTCTTTGCTTTTGTGGTAATCGCCAGGGTCGCGGAACACTTCACTTTATTCATCCGCTCGGCAAGCAGCCTTGTGTCAATACGCACGCCGACACCTCCCTTTCTATTATAGGGAATCCCTTTCCTTCTTGAAGATCTTTCTTATTCCGCCGAGGAAATTCTTCTTAGGCTTCTTTTTCTCCGGAGGCCTCTTTTTTTCCTTCTCCTTGACCGCAATTGCCGGCTTAGGCGACTCTTCCCTGGCAGGTTTACCGCCGTCTTTTTGCGGCGCCTCCGGCTGCTTTAGGCCGGTATCCTTTGTTGCCGCAGCTTTTACCTTCTTCTTCGGCAAATCTTTCTTCACGATCTCGGTAAACTCAAGTATCGCCATCGGGGCATTATCGCCGCGCCTGGAGATGAGATTAATGATCCTGGTATATCCGCCGTTCCTTTTTGTAAAACGCGGGCCGATTTCTGCAAAGAGCAATTTAACTAAAGCATGGTCACCCAATACCGTATATGCCCGCCTCTTTGCCGCCAGCGTATTGGCCTTGGCCAGAGAGATCATCCTATCAGCCAGCGGTTTTACCGCTAATGCCTTACCCTTAGTCGTGCGGATCGACTGGTTCAAGAGCAGGCTCCTGAAAAGCGCCTTAAGCGTGGCCTTCCTCCAGCTTGTAAAACGGTTCAAACGGTGTCGTTTTATCCTATGACGCATGAATTATGACCTCTTTAATTTCTTGGTATCTACCTGCATCCCTAACGCCAAACCCATCCCGGCAAGAAGATGACTGATCTCGTTCAGTGACTTCTTACCGAAATTCTTGAAGTTGAGCATCTCGTCTTCAGACTTCTTTACCAGGTCTACGATCGTCTTGATATTAGCCTCGCGCAGACAGTTAGAACTTCTCACCGACAGCTCAAGTTCTGATATCGGAAGCCTGAGTTTCTCATAAAGCACCGTCTCTTCCTTGCTCATCTCCGGCTCCTCCTCAATGTCATCAGGGAGCTGGCCGAAACTTACAAATATATCAAGGTGCCGCTGCAGGATGTTCGAGGCGTAGAGCAGGGCATCCTTTGGCGTGATCGCGCCATTTGTGAAGATCTCTACGATCAGCTTATCGTAATCGGTCCTTTGGCCGACACGGGTATGCTCGACATAGTAATTCACCTTCTTTACCGGGCTAAAAGTCGCGTCGATCGGAATCACTCCGATGGAGCGCTCCTCCTTCTTGTTCATCTCAGCGGGTACATAGCCACGGCCCCTGGCCACTTCCATCTCGATGTTGAATTTTGCATCCCTGGAAAGGGTAGCGATGTGTAAATCGGGATTGATCAGCTCGATCGTATCGTCCAGCTCCAGATCATCGGCCTTGACTTCGCCCTTCTTATCCCTCTTGACGCAAATCGTCTTAGGTATCTTGGAGTGCGAATTAAGCACCAGGCTTTTGATATTCAGGATGATCTCCGGCACATCCTCAAGTACTCCGGCGATATTGGAAAACTCATGCTGCACCCCCTGGATCTTGACCGATGTAACGGCGCTGCCCTCGATCGAAGAGAGCAGGACCCTGCGTAAGGAATTACCGAGCGTTACGCCATAACCTCGCTCAAATGGAGCAGCAGAGAATTTTCCATAGAGGTTAGTGTAGGTCGATTCGTCGCACTCCAGCCGCTTCGGAAACTGAAAATCTCTCCATTTTATCCCCATCTATATCCTCCCCTTAAAGGTTTAACTTTTGACCTTACTTTGAATACAACTCTACGATCAACTGTTCCTGAATCGCGCTTGGAATATCGTCCTTCTCAGGCCGCCTTAAGACTTTACACTTGCGGTTCGCATGGTCAAGCTCAAGCCAGGAGGGAACAGTCCTATCCTTGGTGATATCCATATCCTCTTTGATCTTGTTTTTGGTCTTTTCTTTCTCCGCCTTGACCTGGACCAGATCGTCCTTGTCTACCATAAACGACGGTATATTTACGCGCTTTTCGTTAACGTAAACGAAATTATGCCCGACTAACTGCCTTGCCTGGGCGCGAGAGACCGTGATCCCCATACGAAAGATCACATTATCGAGCCTGCGCTCCAGCAACTGCAGGAGGATCTTTCCGGTGACGCCCTTTGACCTGGAGGCAATTGCGAAATACCTGCGGAACTGCTTCTCCATTACCCCGTAGATCCTCTTTACCTTCTGCTTCTCCCTAAGCTGCAGGCCGTAGTTGGAAAGCTTCACTCTCGCCTGTCCGTGCTGTCCCGGGGGATATTCCCTCCTGGCAAAGGCACACTTGGGACCCGAGCACTTAGCACCCTTTAAAAACAGCTTTTCTCTTTCCCGGCGGCACAACCTGCAGACCGCCTTTGTATATCGCCCCATAAATTAGACTCTCCTCTTCTTCTTCGGCCGGCAGCCGTTGTGCGGCATCGGAGTCACGTCTCTGATCGCGGTGATCGTCATACCGGCAGCCTGAAGCGCCCTGATCGCTGACTCTCTTCCTGACCCCGGGCCCTTTACATAGACGACCAGTTCTTTGACCCCTACCTCTTTTGCCTTCCTGGCTGCATCGGTGGCCGCTATCTGGGCTGCAAACGGCGTTGACTTCTTTGAGCCGCTGTAGCCTACGACACCCGGACAGGACCAGGATAAAGCATTACCCTGTTTATCGGTTATTGTAATGATCGTATTATTAAAGCTCGCCTGGATGTGAGCGATACCGGAGGTAACGCCTTTAGCGATCTTCTTCTTTTTTGCTTTATCCTTGGTGGCCATCTAAACTATTCCTCCTATTTGGCTTTGGCTGCCGGCTTTGCCTCTACCTTCTTTGCGACAATAGCCGCGCCCTTTTTCGGGCCTTTTCTCGTCCTTGCGTTTGTGCGCGTTCGCTGGCCCCTTACCGGAAGCCCCCTCCTGTGCCGGAAGCCCCTCCAAGAGCCAATCTCCATCAGCCTCTTGATGTTCTGAGAGATATCCCTGCGCAGGTCTCCTTCGACTTTAAAACCGCCTTTCTGGAGCGTACTGACGATGCGTGACACCTCATCTTCGGAGAGGTCCTTTGCCCTTTTATTCGGGTCGATCTGGGATTCCTTCAGGACCTGGTTTGACTTGGCCCTTGCGATCCCGTATAAATAGGTAAGGGCGATCTCGATCCTCTTGTCTTTGGGTATATCTACGCCTAAGATCCTTGGCATGCCTCTTCTCTCCTTCTAACCCTGCCTCTGTTTATGCTTCGGGTTATTACAGATCACGCGCACAATCCCGCGCCTCTTTATGACTTTACACCTCTCGCAGATTTTTTTTACCGACGATCTTACTTTCATATCACTTCATCCTGAATGTAATCCTACCCCTGGTCAAGTCATATGGGGATAGTTCTAGCTTTACCTTATCTCCGGGAAGGATCCTGATAAAATGCATGCGCATCTTTCCCGATACGTGAGCCAGCACCATATGCCCGTTTTCAAGCTGCACCCTGAACATCGCATTCGGTAATGCCTCGGTTATCTTTCCCTCTGTCTCGATCATCTTCTTTTGACATCCTTAATTTGTCAGGATTTCCGGGCCCTGATCAGTTATCGCTACCGTATGTTCAAAGTGCGCTGAAAGCTTACCATCCTTAGTCACTGCTGTCCATCCGTTATCAAGGATCCTTGACTCCCAGCCGCCGCAATTTACCATCGGCTCGATCGCAAATACCATCCCGCTCTTCAATGCCTCACCCCTGTGCGCCAGACCGAAATTTGGGATCTCCGGCTCCTCGTGGAGCTTACTGCCGATCCCGTGGCCGACGAATTCCCTGACCACTGAAAACCCGTTTTTCTCAACGTGATCCTGAATCGCAAAGGAGATATCGTAAAGGTGGTTTCCGGATCTCGCCTGTGTTATTCCTTTCGATAAGGCTTCCCTGGTGACCTCGATCAGCTTCCTGGCCCGCGGGGTGACCTTTCCCACTGCGACCGTTACCGCCGCATCAACAAAATACCCTTCAAAGATGATCCCCATATCGAGGCTTACGATATCTCCCTGCCTTACTCTGCGGCCGGAGGGTATGCCGTGGACGATCTCCTCGTTTATCGAGATACAGATGCTCGCAGGATACCCCCTGTAGCCCTTAAAAGCCGGGGTCACCTTCTCCTCTCTCGCTAACTCCTCTGCCGAAGAATCAATCTCCTGTGTCAAAATACCGGCGCTGACCTTGTCTTTTAACTTCTGGATCATGCGCGCCAAGATCTTGCCGCCCGTCTTAAGTTTAGCAAGTTCCTCCTCAGACTTTCTGGGGATCATTAGGTTCTTTTGCTAAGCGCAGGATCTCGTCTATCACTTCCTGCGCATCTTTGTCTGCATCGAGCCGGTAGAGCTTATTATCTGAAGCATAATATTCGGTTACCGGCGCTGATTCCTGCTCGTAGACTTTAAGCCGCTCCTTGATCGTGGCGGGCTTATCGTCTGCTCTCTGGATAAGCTTACCCGAGCAGCTGTCGCATACGCCTTCGGTCTTAGGCGGCATATTCTTAACGTGGAATATCCGGTTGCACTCCTTACAGACCAACCGGCCCGAGAGCCGCGCAATGACCACATCTTCGCTCGCCTGCAGGTACACCACCATGCCGATGCCGATCTGATTCCGGGCAAGGATCTCGTCAAGCGCCTTTGCCTGGCTGATATTACGCGGGTAGCCGTCTAGAATAAAACCTTTGCCGGTATCAGGTTGCTTAAACCTCTCTGCCAGCATCTGGGTAACCAATCCATCCGGTACCAGGGCCCCTTTGACCATATAATCCTTTGCCTGCTTCCCCAAGTCAGTCGCCTGCGCGACATTGCTTCTTAAAATGTCGCCGGTTGAGATGTGCGGCAAGGCCAACTCTTTTGCCAATGTCTTTGCCTGCGTCCCCTTGCCTGCTCCGGGCGGCCCTAACAGCACCATCCTCATCCCTATCTTCTCCCCTTGATCCGGCCGGACTTAATAAAACCTTCGTAATGGTGCATCAGAAGATGCGACTCGATCTGCTTTACCGTATCGAGCATCACGCCTACCACGATCAGGATCCCGGTTCCGCCGAAGAATGATGCCACGAGATACGGAACCTTAAGCCAGGCCATCAGGAAATCCGGAAAGATCGCGATAAATGCAATAAAGAGCGCTCCGGCCAGGGTGATCCTGGTCATCACATAATCCAGGTATTCGGCGGTGGAAGCACCCGGGCGTATGCCTGGGATGAACCCGCCGTATTTCTTCATGTTCTCCGCAAGATCGTTCGGATTAAAAACGATCGCGGTATAAAAGTAACAGAAGAATAAAATCAACAAAGCGTAGACTATAGTATAAAGCGCCTGGCCCCTGACTAACCCTTGCGCCATCCGCTGAAACGCGGGATTTTGTATAAAGGAAGCAAGGGTCGCCGGAAACAGGATGATCGACTGCGCGAAGATGATCGAGATAACACCGGCGGTATCTACCTTTAAAGGTATGTAGGTACTCTGTCCGCCGTAGATCCGCCTGCCTACGATCCTGCGGGCGTATTGCACCGGGATCTTCCTCTGCCCCTGAGTGATCAGGGTGACTGCAAAGACCACGCCGACAAGCAGGACAGCCATCACCACTAAGGTGATCGGCTGGATCTGCCTGCGCGCCGGAGAAAACGGCGAGATCAAAACAAATAACTGATTGATCGCAGCCGGAATCCTGGATATGATACCGGCAGTGATCACTAAGGATATGCCGTTTCCGATCCCACGCTCCTGGATCTGCTCACCCAGCCACATGATAAATATGGTACCGGTGGTAAGCGTCAGCACGGTGAGGATCCTGAATGACCATCCCGGACTCATCACGATCTTCAAGCCTTCAAAGCGGGCCGGATTCTCAAGCCAAAGCGAAATAAAGAAAGACTGGATCACGGCCAGCACGATCGTTCCGTACCTGGTATATTGATTTATCTTTTCGTAACCCGCCTTGCCCTCTTTAGCCAGTTTCTCAAGCGCAGGGATCACCGCAGTTAACAGCTGCATGATGATCGATGATGAGATGTAAGGCATGATGCCCAGGGAGAAGATCGTCATCCTCTGCATCGCACCCCCTGAGAACATATTGATTATGCCAAAGAGCGTACCACCTTGTGTCTTAGCGATTCTGGCAAAAAATTCAGCTAAGGCAGCTCCGTCTATTCCGGGAGTGGGAATGAAACAGCCCACGCGATAAACTGCGATCAATGCGCCGGTGACTAATAACCGCTTCTTTAGATCCGGTATCTTAAATGAATTTACGAGCGCGCTAATCATTTACCAGTTCTATTTTTCCGCCTGAATTCTTGATCTTATCCTGCGCCGACTTTGAAAAGGCGTGCGCCTGGATATTCACAGCCGATTTAACCTCTCCGTCACCTAAGACCTTGACCAGCCTCTCCTTATCCCTGATCAGACCCTTCTTCTCTAAAAGCTCCAGCGTTATTGTCTGTTCCTTGATCCTCTTTAGATCTCGCAGGTTTACGACCTGATAGACCTTGCGGAATTCGTTTACGAATCCCCTCTTGGGAATCCTCCGGATCAGCGGCATCTGGCCGCCCTCAAATCCCTGGTAAGAATCCCTTCCTGAACGCGCCTTCTGTCCCTTATGGCCGTGCGTGGAGGTCTTTCCGTGACCGGAACCTGAACCCCGTCCGACAATTTTCCTTCTCTTGCGCGCCCCCTTAGGCGCCGAGAGATTATGCATGCCAAACCACGGCTCTTTAGCCTGCCGGCGGATTTTATTTCTGGTTTTACCGGGTTTTGCCGTTGCAGCCTGCTTAGCCGGCTGCTTTTTCTTCCCTTGCGGTATCTTTTTTTTCATTTAATGAGCACATAACTTACGAGCACTTGACACCCGGCTGTATTGGAACAGCCGGTGTGCCGCTTGTGCGGCAAGTGCGAGTAAGTTATAGGTGCGAATTAATCCCGGCGAATGTGGCAAAATTATCAAAGAGAATTTTGCCACGGCTTATGAGCCGGGAAAGTTCAACCAGATGTCTTATCCTCTTCCTTCGGAGCTACTATATCTATAGGCTTACTTACCTTTAAACCGGTAAGCCCCTCCATTGTCGCCTTGATCACGTTCATCGGGTTATTGGTCTTTAGGCACTTGGTCAATATATCGCGGATTCCTGCTGCATCGCAGATCGCCCGCACCGGGCCTGCTGCGATTACTCCTGTTCCCTCTGCGGCCGGCTTAAGCAGCACCTTGGCTGCTCCGAAATGGCCGATCGTCTCATGCGGAATAGAAGTGCCTTCCATCGGGACGCTGCAAAGTTCTTTTTTTGCCTTACTCATCCCCTTGCGGATCGCGGTTGCCACCTCATTGGCCTTTCCCATGGCAAAGCCGACGCGTCCTTTAGTATTTCCCACCACCACCAGAGCACTGAATGACATCTTCTTGCCACCCTTAGTCACCTTGGTGATCCGGTTGATAGTTATAACCTTCTCTATGAATTCAGGTTGCTCCTGCGGGTGCTGAGGACCCTGTTTACGGCTGCTTCTGCGTCCTTTTAAAATTGTAGGCCTCCCTTCCTTAAGCTATCGGCGAACACCTTGATCCTGCCGTGGTATAAGAATCCTGCCCGGTCAAAGACCACCCTGGTAAAACCTTGTTCCTTGGCGCGCCTGCTAAGCTCCTCGCCAAAGACTCCCGCCACCTTGATATTGCCGGCTGCGGGGATCTTACCTTTAAGCTTCTTATCGGCGGTTGAGAGCGAAAATACGGTCACGCCCTTCGTGTCATCGATCAGCTGCGCGTGCAGATGCCGCAGGCTGCGCCTTACCACAAGCCGCGGGCGTTCTTGCGTACCCCTGATCCGGGCCAGTATCCTGCGGTGCCTTTTTCTTCTTAAGATATCTTTTTTTAGCATGCTATTTTGTCGTCGCCTGTGCCTTGCCGACCTTCTTCTTTACGTATTCACCAAGGTAACGGATCCCCTTACCCTTATATGGCTCAGGAGGAAAAACCCCCCGTATCTCTGCGGCGATCTCACCGACTAGCTCCTTACTTACCCCCTCTATCACTATATGCGTAGGTTTCAGGGTATTGATTGTGATTCCCTCGGGAATAGGAAAGTTCACCGGATGGGAGAAACTTAGCTGCAGGTTAAGATTCTTCCCCTGCACCTGGGCCTTAAAACCAACGCCAATGATCTCTAATTCCTTCTTATACCCCTCAAGGACACCTTTGATCAGATTAAAGATCAATGCCCGGGATAGCCCGTGCAGGGACTTATCGATCTTGGTGTCGGCTACGCGCTTTACAAAGACCTGATTATCTTTTACCTCTGCGCTGATGCGCTTATGCAAAGAAAGCTCGGATTTACCTTTCGGACCCTGGGCAAAAACAGTCCCCTCTTTTATTTCGAGCTTCACCTCTTTGGGTATATCAATAGGTTTTTTTCCGATCCTTGACATAATTTAGCCTTCCCTTACCAGATGTAGCCGATGACCTCGCCCCCGACGCCCATCTCGCGCGCCTGCTTGTTGGTAATGATCCCCTTGGATGTAGAGATTATCGCCAGGCCCCTGCCGCGCAAGACATAGGGTATCTTCTTGCGGCTGACGTAAGCGCGCAACCCCGGCCTTGAGACTCTCTTGATATTCATGATCGCCGACTTTGTGCCGCTGTATTTCAGATAAACCCGCAGGACCCCCTGCTTCTTATCCTCCATACGCTTAAAGTTCTCGATGTACTCCTCCTTCTTAAATATCTCAAGGATAGAGCCTAAAGTCTTTGAGGCAGGGATATCTACGGTATTCTTTTTAGCGGTTATAGCATTACGTATCGATGTGAAGCCGTCAGCGATCAGATCTGTTCTAGACATCTACATTCTCCTTAAGTAAGGGCGCCTACCAGCTGGCCTTCTTAACGCCGGGGATCATCCCCTGCCAGGCCAATTCCCTGAAACATATACGGCAGAGCCCGAACCTTCTCATGTAGCCGTTACCCCTGCCGCAAAGCGGACAGCGGTTGTACTTGCGCGTTGAAAACTTAGGAGCCCTCTTCCATCTTGCGATCTGTGAATTCTTTGCCATACTAAATTCCTCTTTTAATCAGTTTCAAAGGGCATGCCGAACAGCTTCAGCAGTTCGCGCGCCTGCTCCTTTGAAGCGGCATTCTTGATCACAAAAGTTATATCCATCCCCTGTGCGCGGCTGATCCTGTCATATTCGATCTCCGGGAAGATCGTCTGCTCAGGGAAACCCAGGGTGTAGTTCCCGGCGTTATCAAAGGCTTCGCGCGGCACGCCACGGAAATCCCTGATCCGGGGGATAGCGATATTGATCAGTCTATCCATAAATTCATACATCATCGCCCGCCTTAATGTGACCTTGCAGCCGACCGCCGAGCCCTTCCTGATCTTAAAGTTCGAGATCGCCTTCTTTGCCCTGCGCATGATCGGCTTCTGCCCGGTGATCACAGCCAACTCCTCCATCGCTTTCTCAAGGACCTTGATATCCGCTGCCCCGTCCTTGACCCCCATGTTTACCACGATCTTTTCAATTCGCGGCACAGCGAGCCTGTTCTTGATCGCGAACTTCTCCATGATCTGGGCAGTGATCTCTTTTCTGTATCTCTCAAGCAACCTGGGGACCATCTTAGTTAAATTACCTCCTTGCACTTCCTGCACACCCTTGCTTTGGTAGCATCCTTTAATACCGTAAAGCCGGTGCGGGTGGGGCGGTTACAATGCTTACAAAATACCATCAGATTAGCGATGCGTATCGGGGCCTCGATCGAGACGATCCCGGTCTGCTGCTGCTCCTGTTGGGTGCGCCGCTGATGCTTCTTGACCAGGTTTAACCCCTCGATAATAGCCTTCCCCTTCACAGAAGAGAGCTCCAGGACCTTGCCCTTCTTACCCCTCTCCTTACCCTTGATCACCTGTACTATATCACCCTTCTTGACCTTAAGCATCGCGTTAGATCACCTCCGGTGCTAAAGAGAGGATCTTGGTAAAATTCCTCTCCCTTAACTCTCTTGCCACAGGGCCAAATACGCGAGTTCCCCTGGGATTGCCTGCTGCATCTATGAATACTATTGCATTACGGTCGAACCTCAACACCGAACCATCAGGCCGTCTGATATCCTTCCTTGTCCTCACTACTACTGCCTGGCCCATCTCCCCTTTCTTAATCGCTGCTTCAGGAATTGATTCCTTGATATTGACCGTGATAATATCCCCGATTTCGGCAAAGGCGCGGCCCTTGCGCCCCAAGACTCCGATCATTGAAGCGCGCTTGGCTCCGGAATTATCCGCTACGTCAAGTATACTGCGCATACGGATCATCAGTCTTACTTTGCCTCCTCTTTCAGTTCGATGTGCACGGCCTTCTCAAGCACCTTGATCAGCCTGAAACGCTTATCCTTGGATAGGGGCCTGGTCTCCTGGATGCGTACTACGTCATCGGCCTTAGCCTCGTTCTTCGGGTCGTCTGCCTTAAACTTATTATACCTTTTGATGATCCTGCTGTATTTAGGGTGCTTCCTCAACTGGGTCACCCTTACGACGATCGTCTTATCCATCTTGTCGCTGATAACGGTACCTGTAAATTCTTTCCTTCTACCCATTATTCACCTCAGGCTGTGCTTTACCTGCCTTCTGATTAAGAATAGTATGTATGCGCGCAATATCCTTTCTGATCAAAGAAAACATGTGCGGCTTGCTTACGCTGCCGGTATAACGCTGGACGTTCAATTTAAAAAGCTCCTCCTTCAACGTCTTCACCTTCTGCAAAAGCTCTTCCCTGTCAAGATTCCTGAGTTCTGAAGTCTTCATAATTACCTCTTGGTCCTGGTGACGAACTTTATCCTAAAGGGTATCTTATAGGCTGCCAGTCTAAAGCAATAGCGCGCATACTCCTCCGGAACTCCGCCCAGTTCAAATAGGATCTTTCCTCTCTTGACTACTGATACCCAGTGGTCAAGATCACCCTTGCCCGAACCCATGCGCGTCTCAGCGGGCTTCTTGGTCACCGACTTATCAGGAAAAGCCCTGATCCAGAGCTTTCCGCCTTTATGCAGCTGGCGGGCGATGATCACGCGGACTGCCTCGATCTGATTATTCTTCAGCCAACCGTTTTCCAGAGTCTTTAAGCCAAACTCTCCGAAAGCAAGCTCTGAGCCGCGCGTCGCCACACCCCTTCTCTTGCCACGCTGTGACTTGCGGTATTTTACTCGCTTTGGC
The DNA here is from genome assembly GCA_042577285.1 of Candidatus Omnitrophota bacterium. Taxonomy (GTDB): domain Bacteria; phylum Omnitrophota; class Gorgyraeia; order Gygaellales; family Profunditerraquicolaceae; genus JBHPDM01. The sequence goes on along the minus strand of JBHPDM010000008.1, from coordinate 1,277 downwards.
ATCAATGGCATAGCTTTACCCTTTCTTTATTTCCTTCTCCTGCTTTGGCGCAAGTGCGGCCGCCCGGGTCACGGCGTTCTTATCCAGTATCTCTCCCTTGTAGATCCAAACCTTGATCCCGATCAACCCGCATTCTGTCAACGCCTCTGAAAGAGCATAATCGATATCTGCGCGCAGTGTAGCTAAGGGGATCTTCCCCTGCTTATAGGTCTCTTCGCGTGCGATCTCAGCGCCGCCCAGCCTGCCGGAGACGATGATCTTAATTCCTTCAGCTCCGGAGTTCATCGACTGCTCTATGGCCCGTTTTACTGCCCGGCGGAAGGCGACCCTGCGCTCGATCTGCAGGGCAACGTTCTGGCCCACGAGCCTGGCATCCAGGGCTGGATTCTTTATCTCTGCGATATCTATAGCGACCTCCTTACCGACCATACTGTTGAGATCCCCTCTTAGCTGCTCGATATCGGCGCCATGGCGTCCGATGATAATCCCGGGGCGCGCAGAGCAAATCCTGATCCTGACCTTATCGGTCAATCTTTCGATGATGATGTCTGAGACCGCCGCCTGTTTAAACTTCTTGGCGATGTACTTCCTGACCTTGAAATCCTGCTCGATCAGCCTGGCGTATTCCCTGGGCTTAGCGAACCAGCGGCTGTGCCAGGTCTTGGTAAAACCTACCCTTAATACGAACGGATTTACTTTCTGCCCCATGCTTATTGTGCTCCTGTCTTTAGATCAAGTTCTATCCTGATATGGGAAGTCCTCTTCCTTATCGGAGCTGCCCTGCCGAAGGCTGCTGCCTTAAATCTCTTCCAGGTCGGCCCGGCATTGCAGATTGCCTTTGAGACATATAACTGCTCAGGCTTAAGCCCCTTTGATTTGGCGTTTGCAATCGCCTGCTTCAATATCTTGATCAGATATTCCTTGGCCCTCTTATTCAAAAGCAGGAGCGCTCCCTCTGCCTGCAGCGCGTCCTTGCGCAGGATCAAAGGAATGACCTGCCTTACCTTTGAAGGGGAAATCCTTAAATATCTTGCTTCTGCTTTTACGATCATCTCGATTAAGTCTTGTCTACTGCTTTCTTGGCTTTTACGCCGCCGTGTTTTCTAAATATCCTTGAGGGAGCAAACTCGCCCAGCTTATGCCCGACCATGTTCTCGGTGACGAAGACCGGTAACTGTCTTCCATTAAGGCATATACCTCAGGGTACGATGATCCATAATATAGAATTGGTAGTCGGCAGAGGCGGCCAGGTGGTAAGGAGCGCCGGGGCAAGCGCG
>JBHPDM010000007.1:0-43177 GCA_042577285.1 Candidatus Omnitrophota bacterium | reverse complement strand
TATATGAACTCTTTAGCCTGCTGAAGGAAAATTCATGTAAGATTGCGATCGCTACGACCGATAAAACAGAGAGGGCCGAACTGGTGATGGATTTTTTGGGTTTAAAAGATCAGACTGATTTCATTATCGGTGCGGACCTGGTCAAAAAAGGCAAGCCCGCCCCCGACATGGTAAATTTTATCTTAAAAAGGCTGGCAATCGATAGAGGTAGGGCGGTAATGATAGGGGATGCGCTTACCGATATCCAGATGGGGATAAACGCCCGCCTAAAGGCTTCGATCGCAGTCTTGTCCGGGCTTGCTTCGGAAAGCGAACTTAAAAAATTGACTCCGCATATAATAAAAAGCATAGAAACGATAAGAGTTGAATGACTGCCCTTTAATTTCAAAAAGAGTCAGGGGGTTAAGATGATGAAAAGAAAAGACTTGAAGTATCTTTTAAGTAAAGGTAAAGCGATCATCGGCACATGGTGCGTTATGCCTTCAGCTTCAGTTGTAAATGTAATAGCCGCAACCGGCCTGGATTTTGTGATTATTGATATGGAGCATGGCCCTCACAGCTTTCAGACTGTTGAAGAGATGGTAAGGGCCGCGGAAGTCGAAAATTGTGCCGCCCTAGTGCGTGTTGCTAAGAATGACCAGACACTAATACTAAATGCGCTTGATGTCGGTGCCCAAGGCGTGGTAATCCCGCACATCGAATCTAAGGCTGACGCAGAATCGGCTGTTTCTTTTGTGAAATACCCCCCCCTAGGAACAAGGGGTTTTTCGCCGTTCACCAGGGCAGGAGGGTATTCATTTCGTAACATTAATAATCACAGCAAGTTACAGAATAGGCGAACAATGGTGATATTGATGTTAGAGGGTAAAGGGGGGATTGCTAATATAGACGATATATTAAGTTTAGAAAATATTAGGGAAAAAATAGACGCAATTTATATAGGCGCATATGATCTGTCAGCGGCTATAGGGGTTCCCGGAAAGGTCGACCATCCACAGGTAAAAAGGTATCTCAAGATGTGTATAAGAAAGATCCGGGCAAAAGGGATAGCAGCTGGAGGTTATGTTGCAAAGGACGGTACTGATATGGGGTGGATGTGCGATATGGGTATGCGGTTCATCACATTGTTGCCAGATTGCACTGTTTTATTCGGTGCATACGAGTCGTTGTATCGCGCCTTCGCTAGGGTTTTGGCGAGTCGAAAAAAAAGAAGGAAATAAATAGATGAAAGTAATCGGCATGGTACCGGCTAGACTTAAATCAAGCCGTTTACCCAGAAAAGCCTTAATTGACATTATGGGCTTACCGATGGTAATCCATACCTGCAAAAGGGCACAGCTGGCAGCAAAATTAGAAGAGGTCTATTTAGTTACAGATAGTGAATTGATAAAGGAGGCTGGGAAAGCCTACGATATTAAAGTGATTATGACTGGTGATTACCATCAAACAGGCTCAGACAGGTTAGCCGAGGCTTGTCAGAAAGTAGACTGTGATATTGTGGTGAATATCCAGGGCGATGAGCCTTTAGTAAAACCTGAACATATTGATGCGATCGTAACCCCGCTCCTAGAAGATTCCTCAATACAAATTTCTGCTGGCGTTACGACCTATGCAAAAAAGAATAACAGTTCAGATATCAAAGCAGTTTTGGATTTAGAAAACAATATAATGTATTGCTCCAGAAATGATTTACCAAGCAAAGCCCGAACCCCGACCAAGAATATGCTTAAGATGTGTTTTATCGTTCCTTTCCGGAAAGAATTTTTAATTAAATTTGCTTCTTGGCGACCCACCCCCCTTGAAAATATTGAGTATAATGAATATTTGAGGGTTTTAGAGCATGGGATAAAAATCAGGGCAGTGCGGATTGAAGACGCAAAGATCAGCGTAGATACAGTCGAAGACCTGGAGGAAGTCAAGCTGCTTATGAAAGAAGACAAATTAAAGGAAAGATACATTGGTAAATATAAGAATGTCTCTATGTAATGATGAATTTACTCTGGTTAATATTGATTGCCAAAATAAGAGATTTAACTAAATTAAGCGAGATAGTTGGGAGATTATAGATGAATAGCGCCGCAGTAAATAAGCAGAAACTCATTTTAGTCCATAATTCTTTGCCGTCATTTAAGATAGCTAAGCTATTTCCTAAGACAAAATGGATTTACTTTGGCAAAGAGTATCTTCATAAATCAAGATGGGAAACAGTCTTAAGTATCGATTTAAAAATAGACTACAAAGAAATACTAACCGATGTTTCTTATTCTTTAAGAGATGAGTTTGTGGAATGGTCAGCGAATCTTGGGCGTCCTTATTGGAAACACTGGGAATGGTGGATTACGCGTTTAGCAACGCGCAACAATATGTCTAGCCCGTTATATTTGTATGCATGTTACCTGGAAGTCTTAAAAACTGTTACGAAACAATCCACGGAGTCATTAATTGTCATTTCAGAAAGTTGGGAATTGCTTGACGTGATCAGTGGTCATTTTTTGGAAAAACTTAGTATTTTGAAACCATTTTATTGGCGACAGATATTAAAAAGAAATATAGCTATAGTAAAAGAAAAACTTAATTTTGTTTTTTCTTGGTTTTATTTTTTTAAGAAGAGTTCTTACGAATGGTTGTTAGCAAAGTCTACCCGTTTAAATGCGCATCCTAAATCAGAAGATGTTTTTAGTCCAAATCATATAGTTATTCACACTTGTATTAATGATGCCTGCATTGGAAATAATGGAAAGTTTAAAGATAGATATTATCCAGGCTTAGCAGAATATTTGAGGAATAAGGGAATGAGGGTTTCTACGCTCATATGGTTTTATAATTTTGATAAAGAAAAATTGCCTGAAGCTTTTAGGTGGTTTAGAAATAACGGTGAATCCTTTTTGATCCCTCAGGATTACTATAATTTATTTGATTGTTTTTATTCTTTCGCTGTAATATTAAAGTCTGCATATTTCAGATTTTCTAAAAATAAACGTTTTTTTAGAGGAATGGATCTCTTGCCGTTAATCAATTACGAGCAGAAGTTGCAATCTAGAGATACAGGTACTGCGTATTTCGTTAATCAGGTCAGGATGTTTTATAAGTGGAGGATTTTGGGTTATCATCTGAAAGCATATGTGGACTTTTGGGAATTAAAAAATTGCGAGGTACCCGCTTTATTTGGAATTAAAAAAAATTATCCATTATGTAAAACTGTCGCATTCCAACATGGAGCGCTAATGCCAAAACTACTTTTTTCTAATTACAAAACAACGCCTGATGAATTTAACGCATCTTTACATGCGGACATTGGTATTGCGAATAGTAGAATTAATAAAGAAATCTTGGCAAAAGACGGATTTCCAGAGTCTTTTATTAAATTGGGCCCGGCATTACGTTATAAATGGCTCAAGGAATATGGAGATTCAATAAAGAATGGTAATGCAAGGGACGGGATATTGGTTTGTTTATCTTTATCTACGGATATTAGTTATGAGATGCTTAATATAGTATATCAAGCATTATCACTAGAAACAAATTTCAAAATATGGATTAAACCTCATCCGATGATGAATTTTTATGAATTAAAAAAACGCTTATCTTTCACATGGCCAGATAGTTTTAATGTGATAGAGGGTAATATTGAAAAATGGTTACCATTATCAAAGGTGGTTATTGTAAGTCAAAGTAGTTCTATGGTTGACGCCGTTTTTCTGAGAACAAGGACTATTATTATCGGAAGAGAGACGGATATCGATATAATCGCTTTAGATATTGTTGAAAATAGCAAGCTATGGAAAGTCGTTTATAACTCGAGCCAATTAAGAGATGTAGTTAACGAATTTTATAATTCCAAAGAGAAATATGCAGGAGAAAATAATAACGATTTCTTTGAATTTGATATGGATCTTTTAAACAAATCTTTCAGTTAAGATTAGAAATAACCCTTTTGAATTTTGAAGCAGTGGACGGGAACATAAATGATAGAATTCTTAAAAAGATTGTATAGATGGTTAAAAACTTTCCAAGGAATGGTATTAACAAAAGATAAAATACGATATACTCATTGTATTGAAAATGGTATGAGAAAATACGATATGATGATAGCTAATTCAGAGGATTATTTTAAAGAGAGATATATGGTTATATTGAATGATATATTGATAACGTATTACGAAAAAAATAAGAGTTTAAAAATATTTGATGCAGGCTGTGGTCAGGGGAGATTGGCGATAGAATTAGCTGCTATGGGGCATAGGGTTGATGCGATGGATTTCATGGAAGAGAGTTTAGCAAAAGCACAAAAATATGAAAAGGAAAGAAATATTAAAAATAGTTCTGTAAATTGGATTAATGGTAAAATGCCCGATTCTTTAAATAATTTTTCAAAATATTCTTATGATTTAGTTTTATGTACAGAGGTTCTTTTTATGTTTCCTTTTAAAAAAAATATTTTTCATTTATTATCTGATCTCGTTGCTCCAAAAGGTATTTTATTTATATCTGTGCGTCCCCGTTTGTATTATTTGAGACACTCTATGATTAATAATAATTTTCTAAAATTAGAAATTTGCGCAAATAATAATGATTTTACAAAGGTCGGAGAAGGGTTATCTTGGTTTGATCCTGCAGATATTGAAAAGTTATATTATGAAAACGGATTTAAAGATATAAAAAAATGGAGTATAGGTATGCTTTCAGGTATTGATGGTGATCCAACGGCATTTTTTAGCAAGCCTTGCAACCTTAATAAAAAACAAAGGAGCTTATTAGGAGAGATTGAAGATAAGCATAGTTCAGTATATCCTTCTTCTGGAAGGTATATTGTTTATTCAGGATTAAAAAGTAGATGATTAATAAGCGTCAAACAACTAAACTTATATAAGTAACTCAAATATTATTTGTTAATTGCCAAAAATTTATAAGAGAAACGCCGTATTAATATATATGTGAGGTAAGGATATGTTGCCAGTATCTAAACCATCGGTAGGCAAAGAAGAGTTAGATAAAGTAAGAGAGGTTTTTTCTACGAGTTGGTTAGGGATGGGCTCGGTAGTAAAAGAATTTGAAGATGTTATAAAGGATTACTTAGAAGTAAAACATGTGGTTGCTGTAAATACAGGCACCTCTGCCATTCATCTGGCAATTGATGTATTAGGAATACATCATGGAGATGAGATAATTACGCCTTCTTTGACCTACGCGGCAGCCATCCAGGCAATTATTAGTTGTGGGGCAAAGCCGGTCTTCTGCGATATCGAAGAGGAGACGCTAAATATTGATATTGCAGATGTAGAAAATAAGATTTCTAAGAAAACAAAAGCTGTTTTACCTGTTCATTATTGCGGCAATCCTGCAGATATGGATGCGCTTCTTCCTTTGGCCAACAGACACAGCCTGACAGTTATCGAGGATGCTTGTCATGGCTTTGGTTCTATTTACAAAGGGAAAAAAATTGGTTCCTTTGGTCATATGGCCTGTTTCAGTTTTGACCCGGTAAAGGTGATTACCTGTGGCGAAGGAGGTTGTGTTGTAACTAACAATGGTGCCTGGGCAGACAGATTACAAAAGAAGAGGCTCCTGGGTATTGATAGGGATACCTGGAGCCGTTATAAAAATGAGCGCAGTTGGTATTACGATGTAGTAACTGGAGGTTATCGTTATCATATGAACAATATCAATGCCGCCATTGGGCTTATGCAGATGAAGAAAATAAATCAATTTATTAAAAGGAGACAAGAAATTGTAAAGATGTACGATGATGCATTTAAAAATTTGCAAGAATTAAGTATTTTAAAAAAAGACATCAGAGAAATCTCACCTTATTGTTATATTCTCAGGGTAAAGAGAGATAGAGATAAACTGATGGATTTTCTCAAAAATAGGGGAATAAGGACAGGTATCCACTATATCCCCAATCACCTTCAATCGTTCTTTAAAAGATATGCATCTAAATTGCCTGTTACAGAGCGGGTATGGCACCAGATTCTAACCCTGCCTCTTTATTATGATATGTCTGATCAGGATGTGGGGTTAGTTATAGATTCTATTGAAGAGTTTTTCAGGTAAGGTATTTATGAGAGAACCTTTAGTTTCAGTTAACATCCCGGCGTATAATGCACAAGACTTTATTGAGCGCACTATCTTAAGCGCTCTAAATCAGACACATAAGAATATCGAGGTGATTGTGCTTGATGATGGCTCGACGGATAAAACAGGAGATGTTGTTGAGAAGCTTCAAAAGAAAGATAGTCGAGTTCGCTATTATTATCAGGAAAATCAGGGCCTATCACCTACCCGCAACCGGCTGTTTGATCTGTCCAAAGGTGAATATATCGCATTTTTAGACCACGATGATGAATGGCTGCCTGAGAAAATAGAGCTGCAACTGCTAATTTTTAAAGGCAGGCCCGAACTGGGACTGGTGTTTGGCAGAGCGGTTAATCATTATGAAGACGGCAGACGCAAGGAAGAATTTATGAAAAGGTCGCCAAGGCGGGGGAAGGTATTTTATGAATATCTTTTGTCTTTGAATTTCATCCCTCTATGCTCAGCGGTAGTCAGGAAGGATGTATTAAAAAAATACATGCCCTTTAAACCATGGCTGAGGACTTCGGAGGAATGGGAGCTTTTTTTACGCCTGGGGCGGGATTACGAATTTGATTATATCGATAGGGTCGTGGCTATTTACCACGTCCGCAAGGACGGCCTGATGAGAAGAAGCGCCTTAAGGGAGGCCGAGGAGGTACTTTCTATCCTTGATTACTGGTCAAAAGAAGACGCCGAGATCATGAAAAAGTACAGACGAAGATTATTAGAAGCAAAATCAAGGTTCAATTATTATCGTTATAACTTTTTCAAAGAAAATCATGATTATAAAAATGCTCGGAGAGCGCTGGCAAGGTGTATCTCTATGGACCCCGGGAGGCTAAGTCACTATCTAAGGTTGATCCGACTTTTATTCCTTATGAGTAAGCAAAGTTAACCGATGCGTTTACTTTTGATCTATCCAAACGTGAACTTGGAACCCGCGGTAAGTCACGGGATCACTTCTTTGTCCGGGATGCTTAAGGCCAGAGGCCATACGGTAAACCTTTTGGTCCTAAAGAGCGGCAAGTGTATGAAGGATAAAATATCCTGCTCTGAGGCAAGGAGGGTTAAACCGGATGTAGTCGGGTTTTCATTGACTGCCAATCAGAAAAAGTACGCTATAGAGGCGATCAGGGACTTAAAAGCAGAATTCGATATTCCTATCGTGGTGGGGGGAGTATATCCGACGCTCTTTCCCGAACTGATCGAGCAGGTCAAGGAGATAGACGGTCTCTGCCGGGGGGAGGCCGAAGAATCGCTGGTAGAATATCTGGATTGCCTGGCGAAAGGCACCGACTATAGCGGCATAAGGAATTGGTGGTTCAGAAAAGATGACAAGATCATCCGCAACCCGGTGAGGCCCTTTAATGAGAACCTCAATGATTATCCGCTGCCTGATTTTGAGATATTCCCCCGGGACTTTTTCTATTATCCTAATATGGCGTTCACGCGCGGCTGCCCATTCCCCTGTTCTTATTGCTGCAATCACGCTTTAAGAAGTATTTATAACGGCCAAAGGTCGTACCTAAGGTTTAAATCGGTAGACAGGGCGATGGAAGAAATAAGGATTTTTGTCGAAAAGATACAGCCTTCATGGCTTGGCTTTGACGATGATTCGATCACAAAAGACAAGCAATGGCTGGAAGAGTTTTGCCTTAAATATCCTAAGGTCTCAAGCCTTCCCTTCCATTGCAACGCTTTTCCTTCCACCGTCACTCCGCAAGTCTGTAAGATGCTCAAAAAAGCAGGGTGCCGGCTGTTGGGTATAGGGATTGAATCGGGCGATGAAGGCCTGCGGATGAAGACATTAAAGAGGCCGATCCGCAACCATGATATCATCGCTGCTTTTAGATACGCCAAGGAAGCGGGCCTGCTCACCCATTCTTTTAATATGATCGGTATCCCCGGAGAGACAGAGGAGTCATTCAGAAAGACGTCCGAGTTAAACAGGGTTATCCAGCCTGATTTCTTCCAGCTTACGGTATTCTACCCCTATGAAGGCACCGAATTAGGCAGGCTGGCAGAGGAAAGAGCGATGCATTCAAAGAGGGACCTGGATACTTTCTTTTGCGGAGAAAGCGTTCTGGATATGCCGGGATTTTCACGGAGGCAGATCAGGTGGCAGTATTTCTGGTTCGGATATAATATTTATAAAGATACAGATCTTAAGAAGGCACTCGGCTGTTTAAAGTCAAACATCAAGGTTTATCTACCGAGGCTGCACAGGGCCTATATGAGGGCAAGATACGGATGCTGCAAGGCATGATTAATGGCGGGGGTCCACTTAAGAGGCCGATAAGATTATTGTTCGCTATTTCGCTGTATGAGATCAACGGCGCCTGCATAGTTGCAAAGAACCTGATAGAGGGCCTGGACCGGGAGAGGTTTGAAATAACTCTGATGGCAGAGCAGGTAGCCGAGAGGCATCTTGACCTGGGAAGCAATATCAAGGTAATAAACCTTGATCTCAGGCCGAAAAAGGGGCTGATAAAAAAGATCTTAAATATCAGGAGCCATTTACGTAAAATCAGAAAGGCCGCGCTTGAGCAAAGGCCGGATATAATATTGAGTTTCGGTACGATCCTCAACTGCTATCTGTTATTTGCGCTTCGGCTGGCCGGAAAAAGGGGCGTGAAGATCGTGATATCAGAGCATAGCGAGGGTTTCTTCACAGGGTACAGCCGGCCGTATTTTAAAGACCGGTTCTTAAGAAGGATCTACAGGTTGATGATGCGGTTTTCTTATAGGAAAGCCGATTGTATCATCGCAGTATCACAGAGTATCGCAGAAAATCTTAAGAGGTTATTGAAGGACAGTGAGAAAATAAAAGTCATCTATAATCCAGTCAATATAAACGGGATCCGGAAACTACTGGAAGAAGAGGACGGGGTTATTAATGGATTTGAAGATCTTCCGAGAATCGTCACGGTTTCGAGATTGTCCCGCGAGAAAGGGATGGAGCGCCTGATCATGTCTTTTGCCGGCATGGTCCGGAGGTTGGATAGCCGCCTGATAATCGTGGGGGACGGGAGGGAGAGGCTCAAGCTTGAGGCTCTTGCAGAAACATATAATATCGGGGACAAAGTGAGATTTATGGGCTGGCAGGATAATCCGTTTAAGTACTTAAAGAGGGCAGGGGTTTTTGCCCTGCCCTCTATTTATGAAGGCTTTCCGAATGCCGTGCTTGAGGCGATGGCCTGCGGCGTCCCGGTAGTCGCCTCCAGGAGCGCAGGCGGGATAGAAGAGCTGATCGATCAGGGTGTGGACGGCATATTGGTAAATGCAGCTGATCCGGCAGCTTTCTCTAACGCGCTTTATGAATTGTTATCCGATCAGGCTTCGAGGAATAGGATCATTGCTGCCGCCAGTAAAAAGGTGGAGAGGTTTGATATCTTGAAAGTCGCAAAAGAGTATGAAGCGGTCCTGGACGGATTAATATGAAAAATATACTATTCCTCCATGATAACCTGGAAGCTGGCGGAGCCGAACAGCTCAGACTCTCTTTATTAAAGACCATCGACAGGGATCAGTATGACGTAAGAGTGTGTTGTATAAGCAGGAGAGGTATGATCGGGGAGAAGATCCAGCGTCTAGGATTTCCTGTAGACGAGCTGGGACTGGATCCCCACCCGAAGAATATATTTACTACTTTCAGGATCATCAAGTATTTAAGGCAGCAGAAGATCGATATCCTGCACACCTGCCTGTTTAATGCTAATCTGCACGGCAGGATCGCCGGATACCTATGCCGTATTCCGCGGATGATTTCAGAGATCCACGGCCAGCATTATGAGTTTAAGGGACTGAGGTATCTTCCGCATCTTTTTGCCGAACGTCTTCTTTTCAGATTGAGCGATGCGATCATCTGTTGTTCAGAGAGGTCAAGGGAGGATATTATAAAGCAGGAAAGGCTCTCTCCAGAGAGGGTGATCGCGATAACAAATTGCATTGATCCTTCACTATATCAGCTGACTCAATCTCGGAATTCTCTGCGGGAAAAGTTAGGCATCGGGGATGAGCCGGCCTTGATCACCGTAGCTTCATTCTGGAAGATGAAAGGGCACATTTATCTTCTTGAAGCACTCTCTGAGTTAAAAAGGCAGGGTTATGTCTTTAAGTGGATTTGCGCCGGAGACGGTCCGTTGAAGGAAAACATCCGCTCGTCCTGTCTAGATTTAGGATTGGCTAAAGAGACCGTTTTTTTGGGAAGGGTCAGTAATATCGCAGACTATCTGAATGCCTCAGATTTATTTATTCTGCCTTCTTTATCAGAGGCGCTTCCTATAGCATTATTAGAGGCTATGTATATGGGTTTGCCCTGCATAGTAACAGATGTTGGTTTTAATAAAGAATTAATAAAGGAAAATGTAAATGGCATTGTTATTAAGCCCAGAGATAAAGAAGGATTAAAGAGGGCAATTATATTCTGTTTTAAAAATAAAGAATTAATTAAGGCGTTTGGGTGTAACAATAAAGCGAAGGTAGAAAAGGAATATTTGTTAAGCGATAATTATACCCGAAGATTTTATGAAATTTGGGAAAATTGAAGAACGACACATATTTATTAAACATATCTATTAAGATGAGATCAAAAGCAATAATATTATCGATTATATTTATTATTACGCTCTCTTTGAGAATTGGCACGGTTTTTCTTCAAAAAGAGAGTAAAGGGGTACCTGCTAGAGACGCTCTTCAATACGATAATTTAGCAGTAAGTATTGTTTCTGGGAATGGTCTTAGCGAAATTATCAATGGTAAAAGAATCCGCAGTATGCACAGGATGCCGCTTTACCCTATGTTTCTTGCTGGAATATACACTGTATTCGGCCATAATTATTTCGCTGTTAAAATAATTCAGGCAATCCTTGGAGCCTTTCTCTGTTTGATTATATATTTTATAACATCACAGATATACAGTAAAACAACTGCATTATTAGCAGCACTCATTGTGGCTATCTATAAACCTTTTATTTCAGGATTCAATTATTATGGAGGCCCTGGGTATCTACTCTCAGAATATTTTTATATGTTTATTCTGGGGATAACCTTTTTAATAGCCATGTTTTTTCTAAGAAAAGAAAATAAGATTTTCGGAGCTCTATTTGGACTAACCATGGGTTTAGCAATATTGACGAGACCAGAATTTGCATTATATCCGATTCTTCTCTTGGTCTATTTTTTCTGTTTAGTAAAGTTTTCTATAAAGAAAGTATTTAGGAGATACCTTATAATTTATATTTTTATAGTCCTAACTTTAGCTCCCTGGGTAGCAAGAAATTATATGATTGAAAAGAAATTCATACCATTAACTACTCACGGGGGTTTGATATTTTGGCATGGTAATAATTCTTTGGCCAGGGGGGGTATGGTTAATATGCCGCCAGGCTATCAGGAGGCTATTCAACGCTTAGAGGGGATTTCTGAGGCAGAGCAAAGTAAGGTTTTTTTAAAAAAAGGTCTGAATTATCTTGCCAATAATCCAAAGGTTATACCAAAGCTTTTTATAAAAAAGGTATTGGTGCATTGGGCTCCTTTTGAACAAGGCTTTAGATTATTTAATGTCTATTATGCGATTATTTTATTGTTTGCAGCCGTTACATTTTTATTTTTTATTAAATATAGCAGGCCGGAAATTATTTTATTAGTAATATTTTTAAGCACTACTTTAGTAACAATTATTACAGCTGGAGATCCTCGATATCGCTATCCCTATGAACCTTTTTTGATAATTTTTGCGGCTTTTGGGATGCATGATATATATAAGTTTATCATTACCAAGATTAAACATTGGCGTTATAGACAAAAATAAAAAGGGAGGATATTTTAAAATGTCTCAGTTTAAGAATGCAGGAATAGATACTTCTGATAGTGCACAATCTTTAGAAATTTCGGTGGTAATGCCCTGTCTTAATGAAGAAAAGACTATTGGATTATGTATTAGACAGGCATTGACCTCGTTTAAAGATAATAATTTGAAAGGTGAGGTTGTGATTTGCGATAACGGCTCTTCAGATAATTCAGTAGAAATAGCAAAAGGATTAGGCGCTCGCTTAGTCTTTCAAAAAGTAAAAGGTTATGGCTGCGCTTATCAGTTGGGAATTCTCGAGGCAAGAGGGAAATATATAATTATCGGTGATTCCGATGGAACATATGACTTTTCTGCACTAATGAAATTTATACAGCCCTTAAGAGAAGGATCTGATTTTGTAAATGGTAGCCGCATAAAAGGGCGTATCCATGAAGGGGCAATGTCATTTTTACATAGACGTCTTGGCAATCCATTTCTTTCATTTGTATTGAATTTGTTTTTTAAATCCGGGTTTTCAGATGTCTATTGCGGCATGAAGGCGTTTAGCAAGGAATTTTACTGGAAAATAAAACCTGTCAGTCCGGGAATGGAATTTGCCTTGGAGCTTGTAATCAAAGCTTCCCGCCTGCGGGCAAAGAGGACCGAGATACCGATTGACCTGTTTCCGAGAAAGGGAAAGTCTAAATTAAGGACTTTCAGGGACGGGTGGAGGAGCCTGAGATTTATGCTGCTTTATTGCCCGAATTACCTATTTATTATCCCGGGGGCGCTGGTATTTTCTGCCGGGTTGATCGGAATGGGGGCGCTTTTCAACGGGCCGGTTGAATTCCTCGGCCACACCTTTGATTTCCACGCGATGATATTTTCAAGCATGCTGGTACTTCTTGGGTTTCAGTTGATAAACCTGGGTTTTTTTGCTAAATCCTATGCGCTCGCTGAAGGCTATGAAGAAAAAAATACGTTCTTTTCCAATTTCTACCGTCATTTCAAACTGGAAAAAGGTATTTTCTTGGGGGCTTTGATGGTTTTATCCGGACTTTGTTTAAGCTTTTACATTTTAAGAGATTGGGCCATCTTTGGTCCGATGGCACAGGAGCGGCGCGAGCTTTTTGCTTTTACAATAATCATCGTTGGGATTCAAACGGTATTTTCCTCATTTTTGATAAGTTTGATCGGGATGAAAAACAGAGAGTTATAGAATGGGGCACAACCTGATAGAGAGTTATTGGAAAGAGACCAGGTACCGGTTCCCCGAGGACCCGGTGGTCAAGGAGTTTGTTTCTTCTAAGATCAAGATCCTCGAGAGGTTTATCTCCCTGCAGGGCAAGAGCATCCTTGATGTGGGATGCGGAAACGGGACTTTTATGTATTATTTTTCCCGGATGACGAATTCAAGGGTAGTCGGAATTGATATATCGGATGCCATGCTTTCTAATAACCGCTCGGACGACCTGGTAAAGGCCAGCGCAGATAGCCTTCCGTTTAAAGACGCGAGCTTTGACATCGTATTCGGTGCAAACCTATTACACCATACAGAGAATCCTGAATTAATCCTCCGGGAGATGAAAAGGGTGTGCCGGGAGCACATTGTTCTGATAGAGCCTAACAGGTTAAACCCGATTATGTTTTTATTCTCTCTTTTTAATAAGGCGGAAAGAGGAGGGTTGAGGTCCTGTAAAAAGTCCATCAGGCATCTCTTAGCGGGTGCCTGCCTTGATCCTGTATGTATGACCCGCCAGGGGGTGATCACGCAAAATAATACACCACAATCTCTGGTCCCGTTTTTGAGATTATTCGAAAGAGAGTTTTTTTGCGGAGCTTATATCATAGCGATTTCAAAGAAATCATGAGCTACAGTCCTAAAATCAATAAATTGATCTTGCTCTTCCTGCTGGCGGCAGTCTTAAGGTTATTTTTTGTCTTTGGGTATCCACAGATCCCGGTGGAAAGCGACGCATTAGATTATGATCGCTTAGGCTCAAGCCTTGCACAAGGAAAAGGATTTATTACAGAAGAGGGTGACCTGGAAATGGGAAGGTCTCCGGGATTCCCATTTTTTTTAGCAGTTATTTATAAAATATTTGGGCATACATATAAGCATGTTAAGTTTTTTCAGATTTTAATTAGCTTAATAACTTTAGGTATTATATTCTGCTTAGCAAGAGATGTTTTCGGAGAGAGGGTTGGCTTTATAGCAATGTTTGTAGGAGCTATTTATCCCCCATTTTTGTCATATAATGGTTTAATATTAAGTGAATGCCTATTTACATTTTGTATAGTTCTTTTTGTATACCTATCTTTACTAAGCATTAGGCGCAGGGATTGGCTTGCTTCTTTTTTGGCAGGTTTAGTTGGCGGTTTTGCATTTTTCGTTAGACAAGAATTCATTTTATTTTTACCATCACTTTTCATACTCGGATACATCTATTTTAAGGAAGATTTAAAAAAGATTGTGCTTTTGATATTAGTTGCTTTGGTTATAATTACTCCCTGGATAATCAGAAATTCTAAGGCTTTTGATAAATTTGTATGTATACCTTCTCAAGTAAGCGGTATATTTTGGATATCTACGTACGAAGAAGAATGGTTAGAATGGCATAGTGAAGATCCGTATTTCAGGAATCTTACAAAAGGATCTGCTGGTTTTGAAAAAGATAATCTTTTATTAAGAGAAAGCATAAAGAATATAAAGGAGCATCCATTTTTATATACGAAATTTTGTTTTAAGAGACTCGTTCGATTTTGGATAGGCAGCCATAGTAATACATTTTATGGCCTACAAGAAAGCTTTACAAATTATGTCAGTAACAAAGACTATTTAAGGGTGGCAATTAAGACATCCCTTCTGATCTTTAATACACTCCTGACATTTTTTGGATTTTGCGGCATTATTATGGCGATCAGGAAAATCCGGGAAAGACGAAAAGAGGTTGTTTTACTTGTTATGCCAATATCGGTTATAATGATTATTCATTTTTTCCTATTTGCAACCCTTAGATATCAAGTACCTATAATGCCACTAATGATAATATTTGCTTCTTACATAATTGCTTCTTTTTGGGATCAAAAACAAAAAAATATAGCTTTTTAATATCTTATTTAGCTTTTATCAAAAAAATGAAATTATCCTGCGTTATTCCTGCAAATAATGAATCAGAATGCATAGAGAGGGTGATCGGCGCCCTGGTATCGGCATTCAAGAGGCAATCGATCGATTATGAGATTGTCGTGGTCAATGATAACAGCTCCGACTGTACCGGGGCGATCATCGACAGGATCTCAAGGTCAAACAGCAGGATAAGAGCAGTGCACAGGAGTAAGGATCCCGGGGTCGGCAGTGCGGTCAGGGCGGGTATAGAGAATGCCGGAGGCGATGCGATATGTATAGTCATGGGAGACGGGTCTGACGAACCAGATGACGTTATGAGGCTATTTGAGAAACTTCAGGAGGGTTACGACCTAGTCTACGGATCAAGGTTTATGGAGGCAAGCCGGGTCTATGATTACCCGTTTTTAAAGTTAGCAGCTAACCGGATCGCGAATAATCTCGTAAGACTACTTTTTTGGATGCTGGATGAGAGAGATATCACAAACGCATTTAAGATCTACAGAAAAGAGGTGATCCAGGCGATCCAGCCGATAGAATCGACTGAATTCAATATCGCCCTAGAATTACCTCTGAAGGCGCAACTAAAGGGTTTCAGGCGGGCTGCCGTTGCGGTCAGATGGCATGGACGCTCAAGTGATGTCTCCAAGTTTTCTGTCTTTAAGATGGCCAGGCCCTATGTTTGGACCCTGATAAAGCTTTGGTGCTTAATGGTTTCGCGGTCATTTAGCAGGACAAGGTTTCTTTAATTTGATGTTGATGGGAGCGCGGAATTATACTATAATGAACCTTTTTTTCCATGGGAATTATCGGGTGCTAGATTTGTCATAACTCTTTGGCAATAAGTCAGTTTGGTGCTTAAGAAGTTTATTTTAATCAGGGCGGATAGTCATTGATAATGGGGGGTAGGGGCATGAGTAAAGCGAGACTGGTCGGGGGATCATTCGATATGGTAATTATAGGCGGCCTGGGCCACGTGGGCCTTCCTTTGGGGCTGGCTTTTGCCCAAAGTGGGTTGCGGGTCTGCCTTTATGACACAGATACCAAAAAGGCAAAGCTGGTCAGGGATGGAAAGGTGCCTTTTATAGAATACGGGGCGCAACCGATCCTTAAAAAAGTCTTGCGCAACGGCAAGCTCCAGGTCTCAACTCAGATCAAATGCGCCTCAAAGGCGAAGTATGTGATCATCGCCATAGGTACGCCAATAGATGAGTATCTTAATCCTAAGATTCGTCCTTTTCTGGAGTTCTTCGCCCAGCTTAAAAGATACCTAAATCAGGATCAGGTAATTATAATCCGTAGTACAGTCTATCCGCGGACATGTAAGCGAATGTTTGAGTTATTGGGGTGCGATAAATTGTGGCAGTTGGCTTATTGTCCCGAAAGAATCGTTCAGGGTTATGCATTAAAGGAATTAGGTGAGTTACCCCAGATAGTTGCCGGTATGACCAAACCTGCGGTGGAGAAGGCCGCTGAATTATTTAGCCGCGTCTGTTCTAAAATCATTAAGATTTCCTTAGAGGAGGCTGAGTTACTTAAACTTTTTACCAATGCCTGGAGATATATCCAGTTTGCTACCACTAATCAGTTTTACATGATTGCACACAGTTACGGCGTAGATTACGACAGATTACGGCGGGTTATGGTGGATAGTTATGGTAGGACGGCGAATATGCCTAGTGCCGGTTTCGCAGCAGGCCCCTGTCTCCTTAAGGACACTATGCAATTATCATCTTTTTATGGCACTAATTTTTTCTTGGGGCATGCGGCAATGATGGTTAATGAGGGGTTGCCGGGCTTCATTGTTGAAGATTTAAAAAAGAGATACGATCTGAGCAAAACCAAGGTCGGAATATTAGGGATGGCATTTAAGGCAGATATAGACGATATCAGAGATTCTCTTTCGTATAAGCTAGGTAAAATTTTAAGGTTTAACGGGGCAGATGTTTTATATTCTGATGAGTTTGTTAAAAATCCTGATTTTGTAAGTAAGGAGCGACTCGTTTCCTCATGCGATGTAGTGATTATCGGCGTCCCGCATTCTGCTTATAAGCGGTTTAGAATTCCAGGTAAGATTGAGATTATTGACCTTTGGGGGGTAATAAAAAAGGAATGAAGTATAAAGATATACTCCTAACCGGTGCCTCGGGAAGACTGGGACAGGCGATAGTGCAATCAAAGTGTTTTCCATCCCTTTTATCTCCTTCCCGCAAGTCTTTGGATATAACAAAACCCACTACTATCGAGGCGTTCTTTTCCAGCAATGATGTAGGTGCGGTGATACATTGTGCTGCTTTAGCAAGAATGGCAGAGTGCGAAAAAAGTCCCATTAAGGCGATATCTACGAATATTATCGGCACAGCTAATCTTGCTGTAGAGGTATTGAAAAAAGAAAAAATACTAAAAAAGAAGATCAGGTTTGTTCATATATCTAGTGATGCTGTTTATCCCGGAAGACGGGGTAATTATTCAGAAAAGGATGAAACTATTCCTTACAATAAATATGGTTGGTCTAAACTTGGAGCAGAGTGCGTTGTGAACCTTCTTTCAAATTTTTGCATTATACGAACCAGTTTCTTTGACCCTAAAAATATTAAGTTTTCTGCTTCTGCTATCGATGCCTATTCTTCGAAAGTCACACTTTCTTATTTAGTCAAGGCGATAGCAGAAATGCTAGAAAATGATTTTATCGGTGTTATCAACATTGGCAGCGAAAGAAAATCAGATTACCGGCGCTATAAAGAATTTAATCCTCTGCTAAAACCGACTAAGCTTAAGGAAATCATAAAGGGAGTTCCTTTTAAAATGCCTGAGGATTCCTCTTTAGATTCTAAATTATGGAAAGAGATAAAAAAATCAAAAAGAATAAAATAACTGAAACAAATGCATAGTCTTGATATTATCATCCCGGTTTATAATGAAAAAGAAAACATAATTGCAGTGCTGGATGGATTACGCAGTCGCGTAAAAACGTCATTTTGCGTTTTAATCTGTTATGATCACGATAATGACGATACACTCTTAGCAGTTCGCGACTACAAAAATCGCTCATATGAAATTCAATTAGTGAAGAATCAAGGATCGGGAGTCCACGCGGCTGTTGTTACAGGATTTAGAGCCAGCAGTGCACCTGCTGTTCTTGTTTATCCGGCAGATGATAATTATAATCTGTGTAAAATTGACCAGATCTATGATAAGTTCAGTCAAGGCTGCGATATAGTTGCCGCTAGTCGGTTTATAAAGGGGGGTAGCATGAAAGGATGTCCTTGGCTAAAATCTATTTTAGTGCGTGCAGCCTCTTTCACGCTTTATTGGTTCGCAAGTATCCCAATAAGAGACGCTAGCAATGGTTTCAGATTATTTTCTCGGAGAGTTATAGATAGTATTGTAATTGAGTCGACCCGGGGATTTACTTATTCGTTAGAGTTTTTAGTAAAGTGTCATCGCTTAGGTTGGAAAATTGACGAAGTGCCTGTTTTATGGTTTGAAAGAACTAAGGGCAAAAGTCGTTTCCGGGTAGTGCAGTGGCTGCCGCGCTATTTACGCTGGTATTTTTATGGATTTGCGACGGCCTATCTTAAGCGGCCGGCTACTTCTGTTAAGTTAAAAAAAACTAGCAAAGGTTTTCAAGATAAAAGTGCCGAACTACGGTTTTTTAATAGATTTGGAGAAAATTTAGATTATGATGTATTTACCGAAAGAGGTTATAATAGGATTATCGGTGAGTTTCTGAAATATTTTGCTCCAAAAAAGGATTTAAAGGTCGCAGATTTCGGATGCGGAACAGGTTCTTTTATTGCTAAATTTTTAGATTATGGGATGAAATTATATGGAATAGATATCGCGCCAAACTGTATTAAATGTGCAAGAAGTAAGTACCCAGATGTAATTTTTGATGTTGGGGATATAGAAGATACAAAATACCCGGACGGCTACTTTGATCTTGTATTTTTAACCGGCGTCTTACATCATTTTGCTGATTTTTCAAATGTTTTGCAGGAATGCTACAGGTTATTAAAAAAAGAAGGCGTATTGTTGTGTTACGATCCGCATAAATCCAATCCTTTTGTTTGGCTGCATAGATCTAAAGACTCTCCCTTTTATTCATCAAGGGGCGTTACGGAAAATGAAAGGCCGCTAACAAAGAAAGAGGTGAGAGAGGCTTTAATTTCTACCGGCTTTTCTGAATGCAATGTTTATAGTATTTCCGGTGTAACCTATAAACATATTGATCATCGTTTACCTTTTTTGATTTTGCCGGTTTATAATTTTTTAGAAAAGTTGATCGATTTTCGTCCACTACGGGAAAGATATGGTTCCTTTCTAATAACATATGCAAGAAAGTAATTGTATTATTAAGAGGAGATTATGATGAGGTATCTTATAACTGGCGGCACCGGGTTTATTGGCGCCGCGCTGGTGCAGCGTTTGGTAAAAGAAGGGCATAGCGTAAGGGTGCTGGATAATAATATTAGAGGCACGAGTGAGCGTTTGAAAGGCGTTTCTAAAGATATTGAACTAATCCAGGCAGATATAAGAGATGCCGAGGCGGTGCAGTATGCTTGCAAAAAAATTGATTCTGTCTGTCATCTTGCTTTTATCAATGGTACAGAATTTTTCTATACTCAACCAGAGCTGGTGCTTGAGGTGGGGGTAAGGGGGATGCTGAATCTTCTCGATGCCTGTAGGAGAGAAGATGTGGGAGAGCTGATGCTTGCTTCAAGCTCAGAGGTTTATCAGGCAGCGCCGACGGTGCCTACAGATGAAACAGTTCCACTCTCCATTCCCGATCCGTTTAACCCGCGCTATTCATACGCCGCAGGAAAGATTATCAGCGAGCTCATGGCAATAAATTACGGGCGCAAATACTTTAAACGCGTAGTAATCTTCAGGCCGCATAATGTCTACGGCCCGGATATGGGCTGGGAGCACGTCATTCCGCAATTTGTGATCAGGATGCGCAGACTTTGTAAGGAGTCGCTTAAGGGGAAGATAAGATTCCCCATACAGGGGACCGGAGGGGAAACCCGGGCTTTTGTATTTATCGAGGATTTTATCGACGGTTTGATCATCCTGATGGAGAAAGGTAAACATCTTAATATTTATAATATTGGCACTAGAGAAGAATTAACGATAGAGAAAGTAGCCTACGCAGTAGGTGAATATTTCAATAGGGAGATCGAGGTCGTGCCGGGGAAGTCTGCCGAGGGCGGAACCAGGCGCAGGTGTCCGGATATATCTAAGATTATCAGTCTGGGCTACGGGCCAAGATACAAATTTAGCGATGGCTTGCCAATTATCGCTAGCTGGTACGACGAAAATGCCGATAAGACTCCCAGAAAAGGAAGGTAGGATGAATAAGAAGAGAATCAGGTTAGCGATGAACAGCGGGCACAGCCAGGTTGTCGAGAGGTGCCAGGTTTGTGATTCACCGGATTTAAAGTCAATCCTGTTTCTGGGTTATCTTCCCCCGGTAAATAAGATGCCTCTGATCGATGAGTTGCCGAAGGAGCAGCCAAGTTACCCGGCATTATTGTTATCTTGCCGTCACTGCCAGTTAGTGCAGCTGGGTCTGATCGTTGATCCAAAGATCTTATTTCCTGCGGAGTATCCATATACCAGCGGTACCACCAGGATCCTGCGCGAAAACTTTGCTGACCTGTATAAGGAATGCCGCAAGATGATCAAGCTTGATGCTGATGATCTGGTGGTAGATATCGGCTCAAATGACGGGACACTGCTGAGCAATTTCAGCGGGCATCACCGCGTACAGGGGATAACTCCCGAAGAGATAGGAAGATCAGCAATCGGCAAGGGCATACCGACCTTAATCTCTTATTTTAATCAACAGGCAGTAGAGGCGGTTTTAAAAAAAGAGGGTAAGGCCAGGCTGATCACCGCCACTAATGTCTTCGCCCATATTGAGGATATCCACGAGATAACGGATTGCATGCTTAAACTTCTCGATGAAAAGGGAGTGTTTATCTGTGAATCGCATTACTTAGCGGCGCTGATAGAGACCGTACAGTATGATACGATCTATCACGAACATCTAAGATATTATTCCCTCTACAGTCTGGAGTATCTTCTTAAGATGCACGATTTAGAGATCTTTCACGCCAGGCGCATCGCCACCCACGGAGGCTCGATCAGGGTTTACGCCGCCCGTAAAGGTACTTATCCTGTGCGTGCTTCTGTTGCTGCTTTATTAGAGGAGGAGGGCAGGGTTTTAAGTGCTGATAAAATGCTGGAATTTAAAGAAAAGGTAATAGCTTCCAAGTTAAAGCTGCACTCGCTCTTAATGGATATAAAGAGGCAGGGGAAGCGTATCTACGGAGTCGGGGCGCCTTCGCGGGCAAGCACGCTGGTCAATTATACCGGGATCGACGACGGAATTCTCGATTGCGTTCTGGAAGTAAAGGGATCGCATAAGATCGGGAAATACATACCCGGTACGATGATCCCTGTACAGGAGGAGTCTCGGCTTTATAAAGATCAACCGGGTTATCTATTGCTTCTTTCATGGCATATCGCTGATGAACTGATCCCCAAGCTTAAGGAAAAAGGCTATCAGGGAGATTTTATTATCCCGCTGCCCGAGCCAAGGATCGTGAAGGGCAGCAATCCAGAGAATTTGATATGAAGAGAAACGAAAAAGTCAGCTCCTGGCTGGTTACGCTTATAGCATTCATTGCGGTATCCTCGGTTTACTTGTTTGACCTGGAGAGCGTATTCCTCCTTAAGGGAAGGATCAATGCATTAAATGTAAGTTATCCCCTGCCGTTATTTTTCTTTAGCTTGGTCTTTGTCTATATTATTGCCTATGCGAAGCTATTAAACAGAAGAATGGCAGAGGCCTTTTCCCTACTTCTTCCTTTGGCTATATTCTGGCAGTTGTCTTTTTTGCTCATTGAGATGGTCGGGGCTGATCCCTGGAAGGGCAGCAAGCCGGTATTTTCCATCTACAGCCACCTCTACCTTAGCATGACTATCGCCTGCTGTTTATTTTTGGCCTATAAGTTAAAGGATTATCTTGCTGAGATCGACCGTCCTATTCTCGTGATCCCCGGAGCCTTATTCTTGTTCCGTTTAGCCCACCAGATCCTGAGTACCCGCTCTTATAGCTATTTATTTCTAATACCGGCGGCAACTTTGGCGGTTTATTTCCTCTGGAGATCAAGGCATCTTATCAGATCGATCGATTTTAATAGAAGGCAACTGCTGGTCGTAATATTCATATTCATGCTTGCTTTCGGATTGCGTTTTGCCTGGGGGGAGAGGGTGATCAAGCTCAGCGGGGCTAATTTTTATGCAGCCAGCGATGACGGTATTACCTACGGGCCGCGCGCAGAAGACTGGGCCAGTGGGATCAGCCATTCTCCTCTCGGCAGTTTCGGCGGGTTCGGCTATTGGGTATTTCTGGGCTTGATCTACAGGCTTTTCGGAAACCCTAATTACCACGCGGTTGTATTTATTCAGGCGTTCCTGGGCGCGCTTGTGCCGGTGTTTATATATTATATCTCCAGGCGTATAACTGATCCTGCCGTCGCCGCAGTCTCGGCGCTGCTGGTGTCGTTGAACATGAATAATGTCTTTACCTCTATCGTGATAGGTATGGAGGCACTCTTCATACCCTTGGTCTTTCTTTGTCTCTTCCTACTTATAAGGTTTATTGAAAATGAAAAGATCAGATCATTCGGCTATCCGTTTTTTATCGGGATACTGATCGGCATAACTAACATCGTACGTTTCGAGATCGTACTTTTTCTTGTCGTAGCCGCACTCTGCCTTGTCCTTTTCAGAAAGAGCCGGCTTAGCCTTAAGGAATCGTTTAAAGCCATAACTGCTCTTACCTCGGGTTTTTTACTGGTCCTCTCTTTGTTCTGCGCAAGGAACTATGTTAAGGAGGGCATATTTGATTTTAAGTCCCGTTCGGCAAGCATAGGTTTTACTTTGGTGGAAGGGGGAGTAGACGAGACAAAGATCCTTTCAGACAGGGGTTTTAATCCTTTTGAGGATCTGGGAGGCTCGATACGGGTAGCCGCTAAAGAACCGATGCTGGTTGTTTCACTTTTTTTAAGGGGGACGGCCAAGAAAGGGGTGAATTATTTATTCTGCCCGAATTTCGGAGAGATGGATTTTCTCTGTCTGCTTAATAATACGACGATGAGTCCCATATACCGCTTCCCGGCCTATTGCCAGTTTTATATCTATATTTTTGCTTTTGCCGGGCTGCTAATATTAGCCTGGGAAAGAAGGCTTGTGCTGGAGAAGAGCATATTGTTCGGGTACATACTTTATACTTTGCTGATTTATTCAGTGATTTATAGCTCAAATGCCAGGCATCGCGCAGTGCTTGAGCCGCTGTTTATCATCCTCATGACTTGCGCGCTCTTGACCCTGATCAGCAGGTTTAAGGCGGCGGTGCGGAGATCATCTTTGAATGCATGAAATCAAAGGAGATAGCATGGATATGAATAAGAATAAAGACAACCGTCAAAAAGTAACAGTCGCTATATTGACAAGGAACGAAGAGAAGACCATAGGCAAGGTGATCGATGGCTGCAGGCGTTTCGCAGATGAGCTGATTGTCGTAGACGGACACTCAAAGGACTCTACGAGGGAAGTCGCCCGGGAACGCGGGGTCAAAGTTATAATGGATAACGGCAAGGGCAAGGGAGACGGTATCAAGACCGCCATAAATAATATCGAAGAGGGCATAATCGTTTTGATAGACGCCGATGGTTCTCATCTTCCGGAGGATATACCCCGCTTAGTTAAGCCCATACAGGATGGGATTTCTGAGCATGTTCATGGATCGCGTATCCTGGGTGGATCAGAAGAATTCAACGGTAGCTTTTTAGAAATAATGCGCCTCCTAGGAGGAAATATCATCACCCTGGCGATCAACTATAAGTTAAATGTCCGGTTAACCGACAGCCAGAATGGGTTTCGGGCGATAAGTGCGGCTTTAGCAAAAAAATTGGATTTAAAAGAAGAGATTACGACAATCGAACAGGAGATGGTGATCAAGACTATCAAGATGGGTTATAAGATTTTTGAAGTTCCTGCTCACGAATATAAACGTCTTTACGGAAATTCGGTAATAAAATTAAGAAAGGTGTGGTTGCGTTACGTCTACACGTGTTTAAAATACCTCTTCTTCAAATGATCGGGAGAATATTTCCATATTTTTCTTTCGGACTGAATGTTTTTAAGGCTAATCTTAATTTATTGCAAAGGCCTTATAAATTAACATTTGCTGTGACCTATAAGTGTAATGGGCGTTGTCTTACCTGCGACATCTGGAAACGCAGACCTAAAGATGAACTAAGTACCGAAGAAATCATCCGTTTCTTTTCTAAGAATAATTTTTTCTCGTGGATCGACCTTACCGGAGGGGAGATAATATTAAGAAAAGATATCTACGAAATTATCCATGCGATCAAGAAAAGCTGCAAAGATCTGTTTTTATTGCATTTTCCGACTAATGCCGCGGATCCCGAAAGCGTGATAAAACTGTGTGAGTTTACTGAAAAATTGGATCTTCCTAAATTTGTCGTCTCGATCAGTTTCGACGGCTACCCGGAATTATATGAAAAAATAAGGGGGGATAGAGATGGCTGCCAGAAAGCCATTGATCTGTATAAAGAGTTGAAAAAAAGAAGCTCGAGGAAATTCGGGGTTTATTTAGGGATGACTATATCTAACCATAATTATAATCTTATTAATGAGACCGTCAGCTGGTTGAGAAATCAGCTGGGGGATTTTGACATCTCTGAATTGCATCTGAACCTGATCCAGAATTCATCGCATTATTACGGTAAGACCGATAATCGGGACTTTGGAAAAATAAAAGAATCTATAGGAAGTATCAGATATCTGTCTTCCTTGAAAGAGAAAAAGCTGGATCCGGTCCACTTCCTGGAAAGACAATATTTAAGGCATGTCGGTAAATATCTTGAGACCAGAAAAACACCGCTATCTTGTGAGGCACTCAGGTCAAGTATTTTTCTAGATCCTCAGGGAAACGTCTATGCATGCTGTTGCGATGATCTTCTAGCCGGCAATATCAGAGAGCGCAAGGTAGATTATGACTTAAGGGCTCTTTTATCCTGCGAAAAAGCCGTTAATATCAGAGAGCAGATAAGAAAAGGAAACTGTGCCCAATGCTGGACGCCTTGCGAGGCATATCAAACTATACTAGCTAATCTTTTTTGAGATGAGCATAAGGACGATCAAGAGATATTATATCTTTGCCAGTAAACATCCTCAACGCGCTTTTTTGGGCGCCTGGGCATTACTTTTTAACCCTTTGATCAAGCTGTATGTTAAAACCATGGGGGCAAAATTTGGCAAAGGCGGCGTATTCTTAGGTAAACCATTTATTGATAGGGCAATAGGAAGCAGGATAGAGATAGGTGATTACTTCACCATACAGAGCCTATGGTATCTAAATAGAGTGGGTTTTTCCCATCCGATGATGCTTCAGACTGAAGACAGGGAGAGTTTTATCAGAATAGGAGATCATTTAGAGGCATCCGGCAGTACTTTATATGCGGCAAAAGGTATTACTATCGGTAATCATGTGATCATCGGAGCGAATTCGGTAATTGTAGATACTGATTTTCATCCCGTTGCCGCGAAGGTAAGAGATTCTGCGGATATGGCTAAGGTTAACAAAAAAGAAATAGTGATCAAAGATAACGTCTGGATAGGCATGAACTGTATTATTCTTAAGGGTGTCCATATCGGAGAGAATACCGTGATCGCGGCAGGCTCGATCGTAACCAGAGATATTCCGGCCGATTGTGTCGCTGCCGGAGTACCGGCAAAAGTAGTTGATTCACTTAGATCAAAGGAAAAATCAGTATGATCACGGCAAAACAAAAGACTCTTATTTATATAATAACAATTTTTACTGTAGCAGCATTTTTTAGATTCTATGATTTAGAAAAGAGGGGGTTGTTTGAATGGGACGAGGGATACTATGTGGAACTTGTAAAGACACATAGGGCAGGTTTTGACTACCTTATCAAAACAAGAATTTTAGGTCAAAATCCTGGTGATCTGGGCGTTTACATCTATGAAAATGGGGGAGCGTTTGAATCTGTCAGTAAAGATGGTTTTACATATTTTTCTGCTTTAGCAAGTGTTATTTTTGGGATGAGCGAGAATACGATTTTATTTACCAATGCCCTGATCGGAGCTTTGACCGCGCTACTAATATTCATATTTTTAAAGGAAAGGATCTTTTTAGATACCGCGTTTTTGATAGGCCTGGCTTTTTCTGTATCACCTTATCATATTGGTTACTCGCGCGGCGGATATAGTACTATCATCGGCGCCTTCTTTTTATTGATAAGTGTTTATTCCTATAATCGCTATCTTCAGACAGATAAGCAGCCACTTTTACTTTATAGCGGGTTAGCCTTAGGGATCAGTTTTTCCTGCCATTATGTAATCGGCTATTTTGTGTTTGTAATATTCGGTTATGAGTTCTATCGCTTTTTAATAAAAAAAGCGACCTTTAAAAAGCTGGGAACGCTTGTTTTTGTTTTCTCTGTGCCTCTGCTCGCTGTTGAATCTGTATCGAGGATAATAAGGTCATTTTCTAGCCGGATTTCATCACAAGCTCCGATCGTGATCAATTTTTTTACATTTTTTGAAAAATTCCCCCGACAGATCTTATCGGCAGACGGCGCTGAGGCGGTCAAAAAATTTTCTCAGTCATATTATTTGGAGAATCTTATTTTGCATGAGGGGTTTATTATTTTTATTTTGTTCTTTATGCTTTTAGGCCTTATTTACCAAAGAAAGGAAAGGCTGTCTAATATTTTTTTAGTAATCTTAATTTCTCTTCCCTTTGTGCTGCTCTCTTTGAAATATAGGGGGGCAGGCAGGGTTATTCCGCTCTTCTTACCGTTAATATATTTTATTATCGGTTGGTGCATGTTATATTTAAAGAGTTGGGTCAGGGGCGTGGTTATCATCCTGATTGCCATAAGCGTATTTCATAATGCTTATAAGTCTTTAGATTACTTCAATTACCGTTCTAACTTTGATCAGGCACTGGATTACATGTATTCCCATGGAAGCGTAAAACATCTTAGCGACGATATGTATGTATCAAGGGCATATGTCGGCAGGAAGAATGTCCTGGATGATTTTGTTTCTATTGCAAAAGAAAAAAACGATGATCGTTATGTATCTCTACAAAAAATAGAAGAGTTATATTATCAGGGATACAAATACCTTCTCTTATATGATATACCTTATCATCTTAATGAACTTACCGAAACAGCATTAACCATGGAGCCTGATTTTTCTACGGAGAGTATAGGAAATAATAGGGGCGTTCCCTACATAGATTTAGGACTTTTGAGGGCAAAGGACAGCAGGCCATGCCGCCATATCTATGTTTATTCACTGGATAGGGTCATAAATAAATTAGAGTCAATAATCCAAGATTAGTTTTATAAAGTTATGAAAATAGTTTTAGTAAATTCTCGTCAAAGCGATTCCCCGGTTCCTCCGTTAGGATTATTATATGTAGCCTCTTCATTGATCAGCGCCGGTTTTGAAGTGCATGTATTTGATCCCTTTTTTGATAACGAGGAGTATATAAAAAGAATTGTAGAATTAAAGCCAGAGATAATAGGTTTTGGGATTCTCACTTCTGCTTACTCCAGGGCCCGCGATCAAATAAATAAAATAAAGGAATTATTACCGGAGGCTATTTATTGCGCGGGAGGCGTACATGTAAGCTCGCTCCCCGAAGAATCTATCAAGGATTTGGATTTGGACTTTGTGGTTTTAGGGGAAGGTGAAATAACCATGGTTGATGCCTGCAGGCGACTGGAGAAAAATAATGACCTTTCCGGGGTTAAGGGAGTCTACTATCAGGATAGGGTGAGCGGGCGAATTTACAAAAATCAAAGGAGGGATTTTATAGATGATCTTGACCTTTTGCCTCCTCCGGCATGGCACCTGCTTCCTATGGAGAAGTATCTGATCCCTCCCGGCTATATAAGAAGTTACTACAGAAAGCGTACGGTGGTGATCTTTGCAAGTAGGGGGTGTCCATGGGATTGCATATATTGCTCCAGTAATATCATCTTCGGGAGAAAAACCCGATTTCCATCAGTAAAATACGTTATCGGCAACCTGCGGGAGTTAGTGATTAGATATAAGATCGACAGTTTCTATTTTATTGATGATACTTTTACGATAAATAAGAAGTGGTTGATAGAATTCTGCGAGGCATTGGCAAGGGAGGGGCTGAATCTCATCTGGGGGTGTCAAGGCAGGGTTGATACAGTGACCGAGGAGGTCCTCAGTCTATTAAAAAAGGCAGGATGCGTGCAGATCGATTTTGGTGTTGAATCCGGATCGCAAAAGGTATTGGATGCCATAAAGAAGAAGATCACCGTAGAGGAGATTAAAAATGCTTTTAGGCTTTGCTACAAATACAAAATACGGCCCTATGCCTCGATTATGGTGGGCAATCCCCAAGAGCGCGAAGAGGATATATTATTAACGGCGGATTTATTGAGGAGGATTAAGCCTGCTTATACGAGCGTTTGCTACCTGCAGCCGATGCCGGGGAGTGAGCTATACACTAAAGCGATTGAAAACAAATGGTTTATCGATAGCAAAAATTACGACATTGAGCATTGGGACCTGCGCAAGAGTATTTACCCTGTGATGTCGATCAATATAAGTAAGCATAGGCTAAAGGATCTAAGGTCAATGCTTCAGAATCAATCGTTCTTACGCAATTATCTGTCCTTCGTATCTTTCCGTACCCTGCCTTTTCTTTTTTACCTTGCGAAAGTTGTGGCAGGCAATCCGAATGTGTTATTCGTTTCTATAAAGAGAGTTTTATTTACTAAAAAATTTGATGATTTTATAGATAATCTATTGTACGAATATAGGAAAAAAATGATGCTCAGGCGCATCGTAAGCATTTATGACCTTTGATTATGGACGCTAAGAAGTTTCTTAGAAACATTTTACTTGTTTCGTTATCATTGCATCTGTGTCTTTTAGCTGTTATTAATTTTGGCCTGCGTCCGTCCTTTTACATCCGCAACCGTCATGCTAATTCTAACGACGGGGAAGCCTATTCGACTCACGGGAGAGTGATATCATATCTTCTGACCGATAAGTTGCCGGATGAAAACATCAGAATAAGGAGGCCTGATCTTAAAGTCGGAATTAGCGAAGTGATTGATTATGCACAGAATGGCCTGTTGGTTCCTGCTAATATGTATCAAATCGGATTCATAACTTATTTATATTCTTTGATATACGCTGTCTTCGGGTATTCCCCTGTTTTGATTAATCTGCTTAACATCATGCTGCATTTACTAACAGCGGTTCTAATATTCAAGATCTGTGGGATTTTATTTGATCAGAGGACGGGATGCATCGCATCAGCGATATTTCTGTTTAACCCGATATTGTTTTATTATTCAAGCATAAAGTTGGCGGATATGCTTTATATTTTTATCGCCTACGCCTCCCTCTATTTTCTATTATCTTCACAAAAAAAGAAATACTATATTTTCTTTGTCCCCATTCTGTTATTTGCGATGTACTTCATCAAAAGGATATACTTTGTCCCTTTGCTGGCAGTGTATCTGATATACATGATCATATTCTTTTTCTTTAAGAACAGGAAATTATTTATTAGCTGCGCCGCTTGCATTATTGCGCTGATGATTTTCTCGGGTAAGTTGGGGATGATTTCAGCAAAAATCTCTCATATTTTAGAGACTGCCGCCTTTCATAATTTGCAATACCAGAGGAGTGGCGGTTTTACCTATGATCTTCTGATCTTCGGTGAAGATTACTCCGTTTATAGCCCGCTACAGTGGTTTATATATGGTATAAACGGTTGGTATCGTATGCTCTTTGAGCCGTTGCATGCGCCAAGCGTGTCATACCTATTGTACTATCCTTTTAAGATAATTTTTCTATTTTTGTGTTTTTTCGCTGTTTTGGCGGTTCTGCTTTCGGTAAAACTTAAGATAAGGCGGGCAGCCTTATTATCAGTGTTTTTCGTTACAATCGGCAGCATCATAGCCCTGGGCAGCGGGAACGTTGGTACGATGCTGCGACACAGGGACATAATCACGCCGATAATATTTATTTTTTCTTCCGCCTTCCTGTCCGGATATTTTAGGACTTTCAGATGATGAATATACTGTATATCTCTTACGACGGAGCAACTGATCCCCTGGGTCAGTCCCAGGTGATACCTTACCTGAAGAAACTCAGCAGGCAGGGTGATCAATTTACGCTTCTCACCTATGATAAGTCGTATAACCGCAAGCAGGCCGCCTTTTCAGATTTAAAAAATGAGCTTGGCGGTTCAGGGATCAAGTGGGTCAGTCTAAATTATCATAAAAACCCAAAGGTCATTGCTAAGATTTATGATATTTGCGCGGGAATAATCGTCTGCGCTGCGTTATTAAAAAGAGACAAGATAGTTCTTATTCATGGCAGGAGTTTTGTCGGCGCCTTTATAGGCTTGATCTTAAAGAAATTCTTTGGAAAAAGATTCCTCCTTGATTATCGCGGCCTATGGCCGGATGAACGCGTTGATGGAGGTTTATGGGTCAAGGGAAGCTTGCTGTATAAACTTACAAAGTATATCGAGAAACTCCTTTTGTTAAGCGCTGATCAGATTACGGTTTTGACCGAGAGGGCTAAACAGGAGATCAGCAGTTTCGCTTACATGAAAAGCAGAGGTCCTCTAATTTACGTTGTCCCTACCTGCGCAGACCTTGAGCTTTTTGAACCAGGAAAGAAGAGAGAGTTGGTCAAGGGTGGCGGAGGGTTGACCCTGGTCTATCTCGGTTCACTTGGAACCTGGTATATGCTGGATGAGATGGTGGATTTTTTTGTCGAATTGCGTAAAGAATTCAGAGATTCGCACTTTCTGTTTTTGACGCCAGCAAAAACCGGGATAATCATAAAGGCTATGCAGGCAAGGTCTCTGCCTGAATCGTGTTATTCATTCAGAAGCAGCCCCTACGCAGAAGTGCCCCACTGGTTATCGGGCGCCGATCTGTCGATATTTTTTATAAAGCCGCTTTTTTCTAAAATAAGTTCGTGTCCGACTAAGCTTGGAGAATCTTTAGCCTGCGGCCTACCCGTAGTGATCAACTCCGGGATCGGGGATTGCGATGAGATAGTTGGGAAAAATAATGTCGGAGTGATTACGGATGGGTTCTCCCTCGAAGCGTACAAGAAGTGCATTATGCAGCTGCGGAGGCTTTGGCAAGCCAAAGAGAAGTTGGACGTCAGGTGCAGGAAGGTCGCGGAGGATTTCTTTTCTTTGGACAGGGGCGTGCAGGCCTATCGCCGTATCTATAACCGCTTGGGGGCAATAGAATAGTTATGAGGGCTTTGATCACAGGTGCCGGAGGAATGCTGGGGAATGCTTTAGTCCCGTTATTATCTGAAAACGGATATGAAGTTTTTCCTACTGATATAGTTATTTTAGATCCCCAGACAAAGTATTTAGATGTCAGAGATCCGGAGGCGGTGAAGGCTTGCGTAGAAAAGGCAGGTCCCAAGATAATATTTCATCTGGCGGCGGAGACCAATGTAGACAAGTGTGAGACCGAGGTAGAACATGCCTATGCGACAAACGCTCAGGCGACCAAGAATATCGCCCTAATCTGCAGAGAACGGAATATCACAATGGTCTATATAAGTACCTGCGGGGTTTTTGACGGCAGGAAGGCAACGCCATACAATGAAGCCGATACGCCTAATCCTATAAGCGTCTACACCAAGACGAAGTTTGAGGGAGAAAAAATAGTCAAAGAGCTGCTTAAGGAATATTTTATCCTTAGGGCTGGCTGGATGATGGGGGGCGGAAAGAACGATAAAAAGTTCGTCGCAAAGATAGTCGAGCTGGCAAAGACGAGGGAATCATTGAAGGTAGTCGATGATAAGAAGGGTTGCCCGACCTTCACTAAAGATTTTTCAGAGGGGTTGATTAAAGTGATCAAAAAGGGAGATTATGGGCTATATCATGTGACAAATGAAGGAGCAGCTACGCGCTACGATATCGCCTGTAAGATAATCGAATATCTGGGCAGGAAGGATGTTACTGTAAAAC
Organism: Candidatus Omnitrophota bacterium; assembly: GCA_042577285.1. Taxonomy (GTDB): domain Bacteria; phylum Omnitrophota; class Gorgyraeia; order Gygaellales; family Profunditerraquicolaceae; genus JBHPDM01. The sequence goes on along the minus strand of JBHPDM010000007.1, from coordinate 11,044 downwards.
CGGTGAGCTCCGCGGAATTCCCGCTGCCGGCCCCGAGGCCTGATTCGGAGGCAGTAGACTGCAATAAGTTGGCCCGGTTAAATATCCGGATGCGCCCGTGGCAGGATGCTTTAAGGGATTATTTAAAGGAATTAACCAGAGAGGATTAGTCTGATAATGCAGAGAAGCACGATAGACCACATAGAGACGGTTATCCTTGGGGCAGGCCTGGCAGGGTTAAGCGCCGCCTACCACGGAGGTGGGGTGGTATTCGAAAAAGAGGGTGAGATAGGCGGGACATGCAGGTCTTTGCGTCAAGGAGGTTATGTTTTCGACCAAGGTATTCATGTCCTGCACACCAGTAATAATTATGTATTGGATCTACTATCCAGAGATAAGGGTTTAGGCTTAAGGCGCAAGAGGCGCTCGGCATGGATCTATTCCTACCGGACGATTACTAAATATCCCTTTCAAGTCAATACCTTCGGCCTTCCGGGCAAGGTGAGGAATGAGTGTTTGACCGGATTTATGGGTGCGCAGGATAAGTCTGAAGGGGATTATGACAATTACAGAGATTGGGTGTATGCTACCTTCGGCCGCGGTATCGCAGAAAATTTCTACCTTCCTTACAGCGAGAAATTCTGGACGGTAAAAGCCAAGGAATTGACGACTGACTGGTTAGGGGTAAGGGTCCCGCGGCCGCAATTAAAGGATGTGCTCAGGGGGGCTTTTTCCATACAGAAAAAAGAATTCGGCCCGAACGCCCTATTCCGGTATCCGCGGCACAAGGGGATCCAGGCTGTCGCAGAGGCGATGATCAGAGAAGAGAGCAGGGTAAGTTTATGCAGCGAGGCAGTGAAGATCGAGCTTGACAAAAAGAAGGTGCATTTTAGGGGAGGCAGAGCTGTAAGCTACGACAGGCTTATTTCAACCCTTCCCTTGCCTGAGTTATTAAAGATAATCGGTAAAGTCCCAGATCCCGTTAAGCAGTCCTTTCGCGGCCTGAGACATAACTCAGTCTTATGCGTAAACCTAGGCATAAAACGTGAGAATCTTACTCCTATGCACTGGCTATATTTTCCGGAGGATAAATTTGCGGCCTTTCGCGTCAGCTTTCCAGCTAATTTTTCCAGGTCCACCGTGCCTGATAAGTGGAGCTCAGTGCAGGCGGAGATCTCATATTCAGGGTCCCGGCCGATCAAGCACAGGGATATTGTCGCAAAGGTAATAAAGGACCTGGCCAAGGCCGGGGTGATCAAACCCAGGGACAGGGTAAAATTTATCAATACCCACGACATCAAGTATGCATATGTCATATATGACCATAGCCGCCGCAAGAACTTAAGGTCAATAGGAAGTTTTCTCAAGAAGTCTGGTATTTATAATGCCGGACGCTACGGAAGGTGGGAGTACCAGTGGATGGATGATGCGATACTGGACGGCAGGCGTGCGTCGAGAGAGGCCGGCAGGCGGTAAGCCTACACAGATGAAAGTATATTTTATTTTACCGTATCCTACAGAAGGCCCGAGTAACCGTTTTCGGGTCGAGCAATACCTTCCTTTTTTAAGGGGAAATAATATAGAATACACAATACGCCCCTTTGTCTCTTCGGAATTTTATAAAATTTTATATAAGAGGGGTCATCTGATCAAGAAGATATTTTATTTTCTATGCAGCACTTTGAAGAGGATCGCAGACATTGGGAAGGCGCTAAAATCAGACCTGGTCTTTATCCATATAGAGGCATTCCCTTTTGGCCCGCCGGTATTTGAGTGGCTATTGGCTAAGTTCGGTAAGCCGCTAGTCTTCGACTTTGAGGACGCCGTATATTTACCCAAGAAGGGGAACGGGCTTTGGTGGTTAAGGTCTTCCGGGAAATTTTATTCGATCTTACGCCTAAGTAGGCGGGTGATAGTCTGCAATGAATACCTAAAGAACAAGTTCCGACAGATAAATCCTAATATCACTGTTATTCCCACATCTATTGATACCGAAAAATTTAAGCCGATCGGGAAGGGTAAGTTCCGGGCTAAGGTCACAATCGGCTGGATCGGCAGCCACAGCACTTTCGTATATCTTGAGCGGATATTACCATTTCTGCAAAAACTGGCCGGAAGATGTGAGTTTGTTCTAAAGATTGTTGGGGCTGGCAGGAAAGTCGTCCTTGACGGTGTAGAGGTGATTAGCGAAGAGTGGAGCCTGGAGAAAGACGTTGAGAATTTCCAAGGCCTTGATATCGGGATCTATCCCTTACCCAATGATGAATGGGCGATGGCCAAGACACCCTTTAAGACGGTACAGTATATGTCTGTAGGTATCCCTGTAGTAGCCTCCAGGGTGGGGGGTAATAAAGAGATCATCCAGGACGGAATGAATGGTTTTTTGGTAAGTTGCGAAGATGAATGGGTCGAAAGGTTATCCGCCCTGATCAAAGACCCTGATCTACGCAGAAGGCTTGGTGCGGCTGGCAGAAGGATAATAGAGGAGAAATATTCACTCAAGGTAAACGCGCCGCGTTTTATCGAGGCGCTAAAATAATATGTGCGGGATCTGCGGAATAATTGATTATAGGGAGAAACAGGTCAAAGAGGAGACAATCAGAAGGATGTGCTCTAAAATGCAGCACAGAGGGCCTGACGACGAGGGGGTTTACGTTAGCAATCAATCATGGCCGGTTGTCGGCCTGGGACACCGCAGATTAAAGGTGATCGACCTATCATCAGCCGGCAGACAGCCGATATCTAATGAGGATGATTCTCTTTACTTAGTAATCAACGGAGAGATATATAATTATTTGGATCTACGCAAGGGCCTAGAGGAAAAAGGCCACAGATTTAAATCGCAGACAGATTCTGAGGTCGTACTTCATCTGTACGAAGACCACGCAGAAGATTGTCTTCAATATCTGCGCGGAGCCTTTGCCTTTGCGATCTGGGATAAAAAGGGCGAAAAGTTGTTCTTTGCCCGTGACCGCTTGGGACAGAAGCCTCTTCTTTTCTCCTGGCAAAAGGGGCGTTTTTCTTTTGCCTCAGAGTTTTGCGCCTTGCTTGCCAGCGGCCTGATCGAGAAGAAGATCAATCATGCGATGATCGATTCATATCTGAGGTTCGGATATATCCCCGCGCCGCAGAGTATCTATGAAAATGTCCATAAATTATTGCCTGGGCACTTTGCCATATTGCATAAGGAGAAACTCGTTCTGAACTCCTATTGGAGCCTTGATTATAAGGGGAAAATAAACATAGACGAAAAAGAAGCTACGGATGAGCTGGAGCGGATCGCAACCGAGGCTGTGCGGATAAGGCTTCAGAGCGATGTGCCATTGGGTGTCTTCTTAAGCGGCGGGCTGGATTCCAGTATGATCGTGGCGATAATGGCGCGCCTGGGAGCTAAGATCAAGACATTCTCTATCGGGTTCAAGGAGAAGGCATACAGCGAGTTAAAATACGCTTCGATGGTCGCTAAGCGTTATAGCACTGATCACCGGGAGTTCATGGTCACCCCCAAGGCAAGGGAGGTAGTGCCTCTTTTAGTCCAGCGCTACGGAGAACCCTACGCTGATTCCTCGGCGATTCCGAGTTATTATGTCGCTAGAGAGACGAGAAGATTCGTTACCGTAGCCTTAAACGGAGACGGAGGGGATGAGGCCTTTGCGGGTTACGAAAGATATCAGGCGATGTACCTGGCTGAGGCCTATTCCCGTCTGCCGGGATTTTTGAGGGATAAGATACTGCCGACTTTTACGAGGATGATTCCGGATTCCATACATTTTCATAATCCTTTAAGAAGGGCGAGGCGTTTTTTAAAAGGCGCACAACTTCCCAGGCTGGATAGGTATACAGGCTGGATGAGTTTCACGCCTAAGCAGATACTCAGCCGGATCTACACAAAGAGTTTCAAGAAGAGGTTCTCCTCCGGGGCTGGTTCAGGCTATCTTAGTCCTTTCCTTGATAATTTTGGCAGGTTGGAGCTTTTAGATACTTTATTACTTACAGATATCTCGACAAACCTGCCTAATGACCTGACGGTGAAGATGGATATCGCCACTATGGCTAATTCTCTGGAGGCCCGCTCGCCATTTCTTGATCAGGAGGTAATGGGATTTATGGCTTCTATGCCGGCAAGACTAAAATTTAAAGGTTTAAATAAGAAATATTTGATCAAACAGCTAGCTAAAGAATACCTGCCGAAGGAGATCATACAGCGCAAGAAAAGGGGTTTCGGCGTTCCGGTGGGGGATTGGTTCAGGGGAGAACTCAAGGGCTTTCTATTTGAGAATCTTTTGTCCAGAAAGTCTATGAACAGAGGATATTTTATGCCTGAAGTCATAAAGATGATGATAAAGGAGCACGCAGAGGCGAGGGAGGATTATGCTAATCCGCTCTGGACGCTTTTGATGCTAGAACTCTGGCATCAGAAGTTCATCGATTAAAATGAAAAAGAAATTAACTTATTTTCTGATTGTCATTGTTTTGTTGGCATCCTTGACAGCGTTTTTGAATATGAACGTGACTACGCGCCGCGGTGTGGACTATAAAGTATGCAGACTCAAGATTCCCTTGTATCTTAAGATTTTGGATTTTTTAGACCGGCACTATAATTATAAACACCTGGCGAGATCGATAACCGCTGGCATCTTGACAGAAGAAGAGCGCGTAATCAAGATATTGGAGTGGACTTATCAAAATATAAGAAGGAATCCCGATGGGTTTCCGGTGTTCGACGACCATGTTTGGTATGTTATTATCAGGGGGCACGGCGTTCACGACCAGTTTAATGTCATATTCAGTGTTCTTTGCAACTATGCTGGTTTTCAGGGATTTTATAAGTGGACATCTTCATCCGACCAACAAAAAACGATCCCGCTTTCTTTCATAAAAGTTAATCGGCGCTGGTGCGTTTTTGATCCGTACCGCGGTGTTTATTTTAAAGATAAGTTCGACAAACTCGCCTGCATAGAGGATCTGAAAAACGGAGATTTTACAATTATTCCTATCAATAGAAAGCCGGAATTAGACTACATGTTTTTTTTCAAAAACCTTAAGCCGGTAAACGAGGGAGATTTTGACTGGTTGAATCTGCATTCGCCTTTTGACAGAGCAGTCTATATTTTAAAAAAGATCTTCAAAAGATAATGGGAGGGCAATTTAAAACCCGCCTTTCGCGGTCCAATATTCAGTCGCCATTCGATCGAGTAATTTTTGAAATTAGGAAGAACGCCGGATTAAATAGAGAACAATGAAGTAGATTTTCATTTTTAATTTATGTTAAAAACTATTATAAAGAATTTTTCAGCTCTTATGCTATCACAAATAATTTACAAACTTCTTTCGTTCATAATTATAGTATATGTTGCAAAGCATATAGGGAGTGCTGGTTTTGGACAATTTTCTTTCATATTATGCCTAGGGTTATTATTTCTTGGGTTGGCAGATATGGGATTAAGCGAGTTATATATTTCTGAGGTTGCTGGCAACATACATAAAGAACGTAAGACAATGGAAATCCTTACCGGATGTAAGATTATAGTAGGCATAGTTACGTTTTTAATAATATTTGTAAGTGCTTTTCTTCTTACGGATAGATTTGAAATGATAGTGGCAATTATATTGATTGGTATTGCTACGGTATTAGATTCATTTACGATTTTTTTCCGTTCGGTTTTTCGTTCAAGAGAAAGAATGGAATATGAATCATTGTCTTTTATATTTGAAGGGATTTTCAAATTCCTATTTTTAATTGCTGCAGTAGAATTCTTTAAAGCTGAATTGATATTTTTGATAGCAGCCCTTTTGGTAACAAGCATAGTTACTTTAATATTTACAATTATCATTTGCAAGAAAAAAGCTATTTTAGCTCTCCCCATTTTTGAACCGAGATTATACCTAGACTTAATTAGAAAAGGTACGCCGTTCGCTATAGCCGGATTTTTAGTAATTGCCAATTTTAAAATCGACATTGTTATGCTGCCGAAGCTAACTAATGATTCTGCTACCGGATGGTACAGCGCCGCCGTAAAATTAATAGAACCTATCTTGATTATACCATTTATGCTGGCTATCGTTTTGTTTCCTATCTTAACCAAATTATATAAAAGTTCTTTAAAAGATTTTATTTCTTTCTGCAGAATTTTGCCTTTTAACTGTGTAATGTTTAGCATTCCGTTCGCATTATTATTATACTTTAGTTCTGATTTTCTAATTTCTTATATATTCGGACAGGAATTCATAAAATCGGTTTTAGTTGTTAAAATTTTAAGTCCGATCCTTGTAATATTTTTTCTGAAGTTTTTTTTAGAGAGAGTGGCTCTGGTTTTAAAAAAGTTTTTTGTTTTGTTTATAGCTTATAGTGCCGGTGTAGTTCTAAAAGTTATTTTAAATTTAATATTAATACCGATATACTCCTATCAAGGCGCAGCCTATGGTACTTTATTTAGTGAATTTTTCATAGTCATATATATGTTCATGCACATAAGAAGTAATTTAAGGTCTTTATCTAAAAAACCATTTCACATAGATTTATTAAACAATGCGCCTCTTTTCTATGAAGAACGCTGAAGATATAATGATAAAAATAAAGAGTTACGATTTGCGCCGCTTTTTGAAAAAATCTTTCCTTGGTGCTTCTGGTCCACGATTCAAGTTTTATGAGGATTATACAATGGGTGGAGGGGAGCGGGGGGAAAGAATTTATAAAATATTAAGTAGATCTAAAGGTTTGAATTGTAACAAATTGAAAATATTAGACTTAGGCTGTGGTTATGGAGGAACTTCAATCTATTTTGCCAAACAAGGGCACGCTGTTTATGCGTTGGATATAGACCAAAACCATATTCAAGGATGTTCTGCTTGGGCTAAAGAGAACAATGTAACTTTATTTACTGTTGTTTCTTCTGCCGAGAATATTAGTTTTAGTAACGCAAATTTTGACGTTGTTATTCTGCAAGATTTGATAGAACACGTGAGCTCGGTAGAAAAAGCAATTTTGGAAGTCAGCAGGGTATTAAAAAAGAACGGCCTTGTTTATTTTACAGTACCAAACAGGATGTCTATTTTAAATATACTTTCGGATCCCCACTTTGGATATTTTGGAATTATTTTATTTCCTAAAAAACTGGAAAGATTTTATCTCAATCGAATCCGTAAGAAAACTTGTGGATATGAAGTGACGAGCTATCCCAGTGAAAGACATATACAAAAAGAATTCCTCTCAGTCGGTATTATATCAAAACGGCTTAGTTTAAGATACAAAATGTATGATTCAACGTTGATTGGGTCTGTCCGTTTCAAAAATATTGTAAGATTTATAAATAATTATCCGTTTCTACGGAATTTCTGTAAATTCAGATTGATACAATTTTTCTTAAATATCTTTGGTAAATTTATAAGTAGGGGTTGGATATTCATAGGAGAAAAAAGGGGATGAGTTTTAGGATAGTTTTTTTCAACATAGCTGATTTTTTCGAGAAAAGTAGATTTCCTTCGCTAGGCTTGGCATATCTTGCTTCTTACCTTAGAACAAATTCCAGTTTTAATGAAATTCATATAATAGAAGGAGATGGGCTAAATAAAATAAAAAAATTAAAACCTGATTTAATCGCTATATCTAGCGTTACCCAGAGGTTTAAAGAAGCAACCGCATTAGCAGGATTAATTAAAAAGAAATATAAAAATATACCAATTATTATCGGTGGGCATCATATATCCGCCTTGCCTTATACCTTACCAGCTTGTTTTGATGTTGGTGTATTGGGAGAAGGTGAAGCGACGCTAGTAGAATTGGTAGAGTTAATTGTAAACTATGGTTTTAGATCAGATAAGCTCTCAGCGATTAAAGGAATTGTTTTCCATAATGGTAATGAGGTGGTGGTTAATGCACGTCGAGGACTTATAGACGATATTGACTCAATACCTTTTCCGGCAAGGGATCTTTTAGTAACTAGCCGATTCTCTAGTATTTTAACTTCAAGAGGATGTCCTTATGAGTGTATATTTTGTGCTTCGGTAAACTTTTGGAAAAAACCCAGGTTTCATTCTGCTCAATATGTTGTTGATGAAATCGAAGAAATGATAAAAAAGTATAAAGCAGTTCATATATCCATTTGGGACGATCTTTTCATTGCTGACAGGAGAAGGCTTGAAACTATTTGCGATTTGATTAATAAAAGAAAAATTAACAGAAAGGTTTCATTTGGTTGTGCCTTAAGGTCAAATTTAGTGAATTCAGAACTTTGTTTTTTATTGAAAAAAATGAATGTAAAACGAGTTTCTATAGGTTTTGAATCGGGTTCTCAAAAGATACTTAACCTTTTAAAATGCGGCTCTGTTACCGTTGAACAGCATATTAAGGCAGTCGAACTTTGCAAGACAAATAACTTTTATACAACTGGGACATTTATGATAGGTAGTCCAGGTGAAGGCAGAGAAGATTTACTAAAAACACTAGCACTTATAAAAAAATTAAAGTTAAATGGGGGTGGTACTGTGACTATGACAGTTCCTCTTCCGGGAACGCAATTGTGGGAATATGCTAAACAGAAGAGGTTGATAACTGACGAAGCGGATTCAATGAGATCAGGAATAATGGTTACTGATTTTTCTAAACCGAAGGATTTTAAGGGCTTTCTTCTGACAGACAGAATTTCTAAAGAGGAATTCTTTAAAATAGCACAAGAGATACAAAAAGAAACGAATAAATATTATGTAAGGGGCCTCCTGCGCAGAGAAAATATTTCATTTAGAAATTTTATATTTTTTCTTTCAAGACCAAAAGAGGTTATTTCCATATTCAAGTTTATTCTGAAATTCCTGATACGTAAAGCTTCTATCATGGAAAGATATGCATACTACTATAAAAAAAATAATAGCTGATATATTTTATTTCCTGAGTTTATTAAAACTTTGCAAATCTCCAGATAGGAATTGCTTTAGGATCTTGTTGTATCATTGTATCGGTGAGCCACTTAAATACGATTATCTAGGCCTTAAAGTATCATTGCAAAATTTTTCTGCGCAGATGCATTTTTTGAAGGAAAATGACTATACGGTTTTTTCTTTAGAAGAATTAATTTGTAAAGTTGAAGCAGGGGAACAGATACCGTCTAGATCAGTAGCCATAACTTTCGATGATGGTTATGGTGAAAATATAAGAAATGTATCTGACGTATTAAAGAAGTATAATTTTACGGCTACTTTTTTTATCGGATTGAACTATATCCTGAATAAAATTGATTATTCCAAGAAAAATTATTGGCAATACTGGGATTTTCTTAACAAGGAAGAAATTAGGAATTTATTAGTTCTTGGAAATACAATAGGATCGCATTCTTGTACTCACCAAGATATGCTTAGATTATCTTTGCAAGAAGCAGAAAGTGAAATGACCGAATCAAAGAACATTTTACAAAAGATGCTTAGTATAAATATAAATTTATTCAGTTATCCACACGGTAAGTATAATGAAAAGTTAAAACAGATTTTAAAAAAAAATGGCTATATAGCCGCCTGTAGCAGCATATTAGGTTATAATAGACCGGACACAGATCCCTTTGCTTTAAAAAGGATTCCAATAGATGCAAGGGATACCATTTTTGAATTTAAGAAAAAATTAAATGGGTGTTATGATTGGATCAGTTATATCAAGCGATATAAAACGCATTGAAAAATAAAAAAACGTTATGAAGCGGATAAAAAAACAAGACGATTGGGTTTTAGGGAGAAATCAGACTATACCTCTTAGCAAAATGACTACTATTTTAAGATGGGATAGAATTAGCAATGCTTTAGCTAAATCAATAAAAAAACATTGTAGTAATTTTGACCAAAAAGTCTTAGATATCGGTGGAGGTGATAGTTCGTTTTATCATTTAATAAAAAAATTTTGCGCTTTATATCTTAATATCGAACCTTCAAAAACAATGATTAGTAAATTTGAATATACTGATGTAAATTACATATGTCGGGGCTACGGAGAATATTTGCCATGTAAAAGTGAGAAATTTGATATAGTGATTTTTAATTCTGTATTGGATCATTGCTTTAATCCCGCATTGGCCTTATCCGAGTCACGTAGGGTTTTAAAACCTAGAGGTAAAATTTTTATTTTGCTTACAAATGATGGAGCCTGGTATAAGAGGCTTTTTAAAAAACATAATCTTCAGAGAAAAATGAGATGTCAGGAACATAATTTTTACTTTAGTTCTGATTATGTAAAAGATTTGTTAGAAAGAGAGAACTTTGACGATATAATACTGCAGCATTTTGATTTTTTACTTGCACCAATTATTATAGAAGAATTTTTATTTCGATTCGTTCATAAAAAAATATTGTTATTTTTTATGGAATTAACAGATCAGTTAATAGGCAAATTTTTTCCTGATAAAGGTGGAAGTTTTATATGCATAGCTTCAAAATAAGATTAATACACTTATACTATTAAAAAGGCACAAATATGTCGAAAGATAAAAATATCGTCTGTATTTCTTCCATCGATTGGAATTTTATCTGGCAGGGGCACCAGGAGATAATGTCTTCCTTCGCCAGGGAGGGCAAGAGGGTACTTTTTATTGAAAATACCGGAGTGCGTACTCCCGGGATCAGGGATATGTCTAGGATCAGGAGCAGGATAAAAAACTGGTTTTCCGGGATACAGGGGATAAGGCAGGAGATGGAGAATCTTTATATATTCTCTCCGCTGGTCTTACCTTTCCCCTATTCACCTATAGCGCTTTGGATAAACAGGTATCTGGTAATTTCTACTTTGCGTAAATGGATGAAAGTCATGCATTTTGACGATCCCGTGGTATGGGTGTTTTTGCCCACTCCTTTAAGCCTGAGCATAATCGAAGCCATTAACGCAGAGACCGTAGTCTACTATTGTATCGATAACTTCAGGGCTAGCGTTTCTTGGGCGAAAAAGATCGAAAGATCGGAGATCAGGATATTAAAGAGGGCGGACCTGGTATTTGTGACCTCAAGGGAACTATACAGGCATTGCGCTCAATACGCGCAAAGCGTACATTTTTTTCCTTTTGGGGTTGATTGTAACAGATTCCAAGAAGCCAGG
>JBHPDM010000006.1:0-46086 GCA_042577285.1 Candidatus Omnitrophota bacterium | reverse complement strand
CTTGAGCTAAGCCTGATTTTTTTATCCTGGCGGTCTTTAAGGATGATATCATCGCATAGGCTGACCTTCTCAAAGAGGGTCTCGATGTTATGGTAGTTGTCGGGGCGTTTCTTTTGGATTGCTAGATACAGGTTTAACTTGGCGTGGGAGTGGAGGATTACTTTACTCAAAGCTATTTTGTGCTAGCTATTGCTGCTTTCTCTATATCACTGCTGGTAAGACTGTACTCTTTCAAGAGCTCTGCGGGCGTTCCTGATTGGCCGAATCTGTTTCGGATACCTACCCGGATCACCTTTACCGGCGCCTCTTCAGCCACTATCTCATCAACGCAGGAGGCCAGGCCCCCAACTGCGGCATGCTCCTCGCAGACGACGATCCCGCGGCTTTCCCGCGCTGCCTTCAATACCGCCTCTTTATCCAGCGGCCTGATCGTATGCAGGTTGATAACGCTTACGTCGATATTCTTTCGGCTCAAATTTTCTGCCGCGGCCAATGCTTCGCCTACCATAACGCCGCAGGCAATAATAGCTACGTCTCTACCCTGCTTTAAGATCTGGGCCTTGCCGAATTCAAACTTCGGCTTATTCTCGATCGTCGTAATCTTCGGCCTGCCCAACCGTATATAAAACGGCCCGGGATGAACTGCTGCGGCGATCACTGCTTCGCGTGTCTGCGGCGCATCAGCCGGCACGATAATATTCATATTCGGTATCACCCGCATCAACGCTATATCTTCCAAAGCCTGATGACTGGAGCCGTCGGGGCCTACGGTTATCCCGGCATGGGTGGCGACGATCTTAACATTAAATCCATTAAAACTGATCGTATTTCTCACCTGATCCCAGGCCCTGCCCGTTGCAAAGACCGCGAAGGTAGAAACGAATACCAACTTGCCGCAGCTGGCCAGGCCCGCTGAGGCAGCCATCATATTCTGCTCGGCGACGCCAAAATTAAAGAACCTCTCCGGGAAGGCCTTGGCGAAGGTCCTGGTGCGCGTGGATCCGGAGAGGTCAGCATCCAGCACGACAATATCCTTATCCTTCCTCCCCAGCTCGACCAGCGTTTCGCCGTAAATATCGCGTTGATATAACTTTTCTGCCATTCTTTACTCCAGCTCTTTCAAGGCTCTCTCTGCCTCTTCCTTCGTCGGAGCATTACCGTGAAAACCCACTACGTTTTCCATAAAGGATACGCCCTTGCCTTTGATCGTGCTGGCGATGATGATGCTGGGCCTTCCCTTGGTCTTATTTGCCTCAGCGTATGCCTCTAAAATCTCTTTCATGTTATGGCCGTCTATCTCGATCGTATGCCAACCAAAGGCCTGCCATTTTTTTGCCAGCGGCTCCAAAGCCATGATATCCTCTACTCTGCCGTCGATCTGAAAACCATTGTAATCCAGTATCGCACAAAGGTTATCGCGCTTAAAATGACTCGCGGCCATCGCCGCTTCCCAGATGTTGCCTTCCTGCGTCTCGCCGTCACCCAGCAGGCAATAGACGCGGTAATCCTTCTTATCTATCGAAGCTGCAAGGCTCATCCCTAAAGCAACTGATAATCCCTGCCCCAGAGAACCGGAGGCCACTTCGACCCCGCGGGCGCGCCTGTCCGGATGCCCCTGCAGGCAAGAACCTAACTGCCTTAAAGTATCTAAATTTTTTTTAGGGAAATATCCTGACTCGGCCAGTGCCGCATACCAGAGCGGACAACAGTGGCCTTTGGACATATGGAATCTGTCCCGGTCAGGCCAGCAGGGGTTCTTCGGATCGTGGCGCAAGACATCAAAATACAAAGCAGTGATCAGGTCTGTTGCAGAGAGGCTCCCTCCGGGATGCCCTGAGCCGGCGCGAGCCAGCATCTCTATGATCGACCTGCGGATGAGCTTTGCTTTCTTTTCCAGCTTGCGGATCTTCTCTTTCCGATCTGCCATTACGCTCCTAATTATCTTTTTTGAGCTTCTCCTTGACGCTATCCTGTTGCGGATCCAAATTCAGTGATTCCTGCCAGTTTTTCCTGGCTGCATCTAAATTACCGCTCTTAAAATAGGCATCTCCCAGGTGATCGTAGATCACCGGGTCCGCTAAAAGCGACCCTGCATCCTTAAGCTTCAGAAGTGCCTGAGCGATCTTACCCTGCTTAAAATACAACCAGCCCAGGCTGTCGATGTATGCGCCGTTATCCGGATCTAACTCTATGGCCTTGCCGATCAGGATAGCGGCCTCCTCTAAATTCTTATTCTCCTCGACGTACAAATACCCCAGGTAATTCAGTGCCGCATGGTTTTCTGGGTCTAATTCAATCGCGGTCTTTAATTCACCTTCAGCCTTCTCTTTATCCCCTGATTTATCAAAAGCTGCCGCCAGGTAAAAGTGCGCCTGGGCATCCTCCGGAGCAAGGTCAAGGATCAGCTGGTAAGTTTCTTTTGCTTCCTGGAATTTCTTCTGGGACAAATAAACCGCGCCCAGACTCTTATAGATCCCTACATTACCCGGCGCAAGCTTTGCGGCCTTGGTCAGGGCGGTCTCGTACTCCCTTGCTGCCTGTTCAAGGTTATTCTGTGAAGTGTAAAGAAGAGCCAGGATCGCGTGCGGCTCTACGCTTTCAGGATCGAACTTTACGGCAAGTTCCAGTTCTTTGATCGCATCTTCGATCTGGTTATTCTTTATGTAGCTGGCCGCCAGATTCAAATGGATCGCAGGATTTTCGCGATCCTTCCTTAGGGCCAACTTGTATTGCTCTATGGCCTTGTCCGTTTCGCCCCGGGCATCATGGATCCCGGCCATGATATAATGGCTTAAGGCATAGGAGGCGCTTTTATCAAACGCCAGAACCTCTGTGCTGATTAAAAGAACTGTTATTAGGCAGGAAACAAACCCTTTGATGAAAATCTCTCGTTGCATGGGAAAAGTTTAACCCCAGGCTCTCTTCTTCAGGTGGCGCAGTTTGCGACGTGCCTTCTTGCGTTTATGCGTCCTGATCTTTCTTCTTTTTCTTTTTCTGCCGCAAGGCATCTCTCTTGCTCCTTCTTATGCTTCTAGACTAAAGTATTACTTTGTTCAGCGGGTATTCGATAATCCCCTGGGCGCCAGCTTTCTCAAGCTGCGGTATCAGGATCCGCACCAGCCGCTCGTCGATGATCGTCTCAACTGCCAGCCAATTATCTGCTGCTAATCCTGATATCGTCGGTTTCTTCAACGCAGGAAGCAACGCGACCACCTTTTTGAGATCGCTTTTCCTGACGTTAAGTTTCAGCCCCACCTTCTCTTCTGCGGCGATCGCGCCTTTTAAGAGCATGGCGATCTGCTCCATCTTCGCTCTCTTCCAGCTGTTCTTAAAAGAACTTTTGTTTGCGATAAATATAGTCGTTGATTCGCAGATCGTGGAGATCTCCTTTAATTTATTCGCCTTCAGGCTCCTGCCCGTCTCAGTCAGCTCTACGATCGCATCCACTAGGCCGGCGCTTACCTTGACCTCGGTTGCGCCCCAGCTGAACTCGACCTCTGCCCTGACTTTGTTCTTCTTCAGGTAATCCCTGGTCACACCGACAAGCTCGGTGGCGATGCGTTTACCCTGCAGGTCCTTGACTGATCTAAGCCTTGAGCCCTGCGGAACTGCCAGCACCCACCTTACCTTGCTCATGCTTTGCTTGGCATAAACCAGGTCGCTGATCCTGGTAACGTCGGACTTATTCTCCTTTGTCCAGTCAGAACCGGTGATCCCGCAGTCCAGGGCCCCGTCTGAAACGTACCTGGACATCTCCTGGGCGCGCAAAAGCACAGGTTCGATCTCCGGGTCGTCGATAGAGGGAAAATATGAACGCGCCGAAGGCACGGTTACGTTAAAACCAGCCTTCTTAAACATCTTCATCGTCGCCTCTTGCAGGCTGCCCTTAGGTAACCCTAACTTTAACACTTTCTCCTTCATCAACTTAACCTTTCCCATACTGCTGTTTAACTTACGCGGATTCTTATTATACAAAGCTATGCCCCCTTTGTAAAGGGAAAAGTAAGCAATTTTGCGATGCTTGGCGGAGCGCACGTTAGTCCGCCACAAATCATGGCGGACAGCACGCGAAGGCAGAACCCTGAATTCTCACAATTATGGTTGCAATATCCGTGGTTTTGACTATAATAAAACCCTGTATAGAAAGGGCTAATATGCTTAAGCTCCTACGCAATAAAAAACTCAAAAAGCGCCTACTGATCGGCCTGGCTGTGATAATCGTGCCGGCCTTTGCCTTCTGGGGAGCAAGCAGTGTCATCCGCGGCAAGAAAGAAGCCGTCTATGCCGGAGTGATCCGGGGCAGCAAGATCCCCTTCACCGATTACATTGACGCGCAGAAGGCGGTGCGCAACCGGCTGATCATTCAGTTCGGAGATGAATTTTCCCAAATGCAGCAGTACTTCGATATAGAATCTCAGGCCTGGGACAGACTGATACTCCTTAGCCAGGCAAAGAGGGAAAGGATTAACGCCGGCGATAAGGAGATCGTCGGCTTTATCCGTAAACTGCCCATATTCAGTAAGGGCGGCCGCTTCGATAAAGACCTCTACTCGCAGCTGCTGCGCTATGTCTTCTACGCCCAGCCGCGCGTCTTCGAAGAGCAGATGCGCCAGAACATCATCCTCTCCAAATTACATGAGAATCATACAAAAGATATCACGCTCGATGATGCAGAGATCAAGGAGGCCTATAAGAAAGAGACTCAATCCTTAAGCATCTATTATATAGCCAGTCTGAACCAGGAAGCTGCCCAAGACATTGTTATCGGCGATGAGGAATTAAAGGAGTATTTCAAAAATTATAAGCTGGAATTCAAGCTCCCCCCATCCTTTGATCTGGAATACATCCTTATGCCGGCCGAAGACCAACGCAGCCAGACTGAAGCTAAGATCAGAGAGATCCTACCGATGCTGAATTCGAAAGACGGATTGGGGCCTGCCGCTGCCCAGCTTAAGGTAGAAGTCAACCAGACTGGCCCCTTTGCCCAGACCGATATCATCCCCGGTATCGGCTACTCCCAAGAACTCCTGCAGCTGATCTCAAGGTTAAAAGTAGGTGAATTCTCCCCTCCCGTATTTATGGACGGGGTCTACTACATCCTGAGGCTTACGGATAGAAAAGGCTCCTACATTCCGGAATTTGAAAACATAAAAGACCAGATTTTGAAAGTCGCGCTTGAAAAGAAGACTAAGGATATCGCCCGCCAGAAGCTAAAAAGCTGCCTGCAAAGCCTGGATGCTTCAAGTTCAAAGCCGGTAAACCTTAAGGGATTGGCTAAAGAGTTCGCTCTTAAGTACGGCGTGACGGGAATGTTTAAGTATGGCAGCTATATTGAGGATATCGGTGCTTCGGATGAATTTTGGATGACAGCAGTTGACCTGGAAGGGGGCGCGATCAGTAAAGTGATCGAGGTCGCCTCGGGATTTTATGCCATAAAACTGAAATCCAAAGAATCCCTGGATGAAAAAGAGTTCCTGGAAAATAAAGAGGTCTTCTCGGAGAATTTACTGCTATTGAAGAAACAGGAAAGTTTTGCGCAGTTTCTGGAATCCCTGCGTAGAAATAGCCAAAGATTTTGACATCTCTCTCGCCCTTAATCCCCTACCTTAATACAGTTGACTGGACACTGATCAGCGACCTCCGCCAGATTATGATCCGGACAGACCTGCGCCTTTACATGGGCGATCCCGTCGCCCTCCATCTTGAAGACTTCGGGACACGATTGTTCGCATAAACCGCAGCCAACACAGGCTGCAGCATCAATAGTTACCTTGGCCATCGATCATCCCCCCTTAGATTACCTCTCTGAAAGGTTTTCAAACATCTCCTCGTGCGTTACTTCTTCGGAGAGTATATGCGTGATTAAAGCGTAGGTGACGTGGTCCTTGCCCAGCGTCTTCTTTGCGATCTTATTGTAGGCCTCGATTGCTCCGGCCTCTGCCTCTCCGACGATGCGGATCATCCGGTTGATATCGGCGGTGTTCTTCGGCGGCATCATGTAGGGAGCGTTGGCGTTCTTCTCAAGGTCCATCGGATTTGCGATCGGCATGCCGCCCAATTTGATGATATGGTCAGCTAATTCATTAGCATGCTCCAGTTCGTCTTTAGCGATCTTCTCTAGAAACTCCTGCATATCTTCATACGCCTTCCCTGAGACGCTGTTTGCCATGTAGGTATACAGATAAAATGCCAGCCACTCATCCGCGTATACCTTGTTCAGATCCTTTACCAGGTCCTTTAAACTTAGATCTACGATTGCCCTTGCCTGCTTTCCCATCTCTTCCTCCTCTTTAAACTTTCAGATTATATTTCTGTATATTATTATCCGCTATCTGCTGGAGCTTGGCGATCTCCTGCGGATTATTAAGTAGATGCTTGTATCTGCCCTGCAGCTTCAGGTACTCTTCAACCGGTTTGGGCTGGATCTTACGCACCGCTGTGAGCAAGCCGCCTTCATATTCAAATAAAGGATAAAGCCCAGTCTCGACCGCAAGTTTGGCGATCTGAAAAGTCAGGCCCGGGTCATGCCTCCAGCCTAAGGGACAGGGGACATGGATCTGCAGATATTTCGGGCCCTTGAATCCGATCGCTTTCTTAGTCTTTCTCTGGATATCCTGCATAAAGGCAACGGATGCGGTTGCGACATAGGGGATATTATGCGCATTGGCGATCTCTGGAACCGGTTTCTTGGGCCGCCAGTTTCCGGCAGACTGCGCACCCGGCGGGCTGGTAGTAGTATTGGTATCCAATGGCGTCAGACCGCTCCTCTGAATACCCGTGTTCATGTACGCCTCGTTGTCGTAACAGACCGAGAGGATATCGTGCCCTCTCTCCCACATCCCGGAGAGCGCCTGCAGGCCGATATCCGCTGTTCCGCCGTCGCCTGCCTGGGCGATCACATTGGTGTTCTCCTTCTGACCTAAATAAATAAGAGCCGCCTCTATCCCCGAGGCCACAGCCCCGGCGTTCTCAAAGAGGGAATGGATCCAAGGCACCTCCCAGGCCGATTGAGGATACTTGGTGGTGAATACTTCGAGGCATCCGGTATTGTTGGCGACGATCGTGTTCTGCCCGCAGGCGTCGATCACCAGCCTTGCCGCCATTGACTGGCCGCAACCCAAACAGGCAGTATGTCCTGAAGCAAACAGGCTCTTATTCATATTCTTCCTTTAAAAGCTCCGGCTTGAGGTCGATGAACTCATCGGATCTCTCTTTTGAATTCAAAAGGCGCAGCACCTCTTTGATCGAATTCCTGGTGATATCCCTCCCCCCTAATCCCACGACAAAACTGCTGATCACCTGGGGTTTCTTATTCTTGCCGAAGAAGGCCGCCTTTACCTCTGATGCCAAAGGCGCATAAGAGCCCAGTGAAAGCGCCCTGTCCAGAACTGCTACCTTTTTACAGTTCTTCAGCGCCTCGCAGATCTCCTGTTGCGGGAACGGCCGGTAAGTGACGATCTTAAGCAGGCCGATCTTCTTACCCCTAGACCTTAATTCATCTATTACTTCTTTTATCGTGCCGCAAACTGACCCCATCGCGATGATCACCCGCTCTGCGTCTTTAGTGCGGTACTCCTCTACCAGGGCGTTTGCGTAATCACGGCCGAACACAGCTTTAAACTCCGCGCTCACCTTAGGGATCAGTTTTACTACATCCTTTAGCGTCCTCTGGATCGCATAGCGGGTCTCCATGTAATATTCGGGGTCTGCCAGGGCGCCTAATGTCATCGGCTCGCTTGTATCAAGTTTATATAGAGCTTTATAAGCAGGAAGGAACTTATCCACCTGCGCCTGATCGGGAGTCTCGACATTCTCGATGCCGTGCGTAAGTACATAACCATCCATGCATACCATCACCGGCAGCATCACTGATTTATCCTCGGCGATCCTGTAGGCGATAAACTGGAAGTCCATCACCTCCTGGACATTCTCGGCGTACATCTGTATCCAGCCGCTGTCGCGTAGGGATATTGAATCCTGCTGGTCGTTCCAGATGCTAATCGGTGCAGAAATTGCCCGGTTGGCGCAGGTCATCACTACCGGCAGGCGCATCCCGGCGATATTAAAGACGACCTCTGCCATCAAAAATAAGCCCTGTGAACTTGTCGCGGTATATACCCGGACCCCGGTTGCTGAAGCGCCCAGGACTACCGATGCTGCGGAGTGCTCTGATTCTACGTTTACAAACTGCGATTTAAGCTGTCCGTCAGCGACCATCTGGGCAAGGCCTTCTACGATATGCGTCTGCGGGGTGATCGGGTAAGCAGAGATCACCCCCGGCTTGCATAATTGTATTGCCCTTGCTACCGCCTGTGAACCCTCTAAGAATTCCTTCATTCTTCCTTCACCATCTCGATATCGTGCTTAGGACACACTGCCGCGCAGTTTCCGCAGCCCTTGCAGTAATCGTAGTCGCATATATAGGTATTCTTACCCTCACCCGTAATACACCCCTCGGGGCAGACAAGCCGGCACATCTTACAGTCAATACAATCCTTCTGCAGGAACTTCGGCCTCTTCTCAATGCGCCAGGAACCTGTTTTATTATTCCTGCTTGTGCCGGGTTTTACTACCAGCGGTCCGAACATCTCTTACCCCTTTGATTTATCTTTCGCAAAAGCAAAGCCCTGCTTCACCGCTTCGACATTGCCCTCCTGGGCCTTAGGCTTAGCCGCGAATATCTTCTTTATAGCCTCGATCAGATATTGGAGCTCTACCTCACCGGTTGCCGCCGCATAGGCGCCTAAAAGGGCGGTATTCCCCAGCGGCCGGCCGATCGTCTTCATCGCGATATCATTGGCCGGGACCACAAAGAGCTTCTGTGTCACTTTTACTTTGGGTATCTCTAACCCAGGACGTTCATTTACTATCGCGATCCCCTTAGGCTTCAACCCCAGGAAACAATTACTGGCGCGCATCAGCGTGGCATCGACTACCACTACGTAATCCGGTTCGGAGATCTGGCTGCGCAGGCGTACCGGTTTATTATCCGCGCGCACGAATGCGTTCATCGGAGCGCCCATCCTGGCTGCGCCGAAGTGCGGAAAGGCATAGGCGTACATCCCTTTCAAGAAATATGTGTAGCCTAACAGATTTGCCGTGGTGATTGCGCCCTGGCCTGCGCGGGCATGAATACGGATCTCTTTCATATTAAATATCTTGACCTCCATAAAAAACGGAACTTATGATATAACTAATAAGCCTAAATGTCAAATAATTTATTTTCTGCCTCGGAGAGCAGGGTGAGGATCTTTGCGGATCGGTCTGCATCAAGCGTGCCCATACCGCAGCTGGGTGAAATCAGCGAATTCTTCAACAAAAGCTCGCGATCCAGGCCCTTCTTGGCCAGGACAGCGGTTGCTGAATTAAACTTCTCCCTTAAAAATTCCAACGTAATCTTCTCGCTGAACTCATTGGTTGGTACTATCCCCCAACAGATCCCTCCCCCGCGGTAAAGGAAGCTCTTGAGATCATCAGCGTAAAGTGAGAATTTATCCAGGAATCCGAATGCGTCAAAACTGATCATATCCAGCTCCTCAATATCCGTGAATATCGACCAGTCAGTGTTCCCGCAGCAGTGCGCACCCAAAAGGATGCCTTCGGATTTTACTGCCGAGAGCACCTCGCTTAAGCCCTTTACTACATCCTCCCTGCTTATCGGAGTATATGCCGAGCCAAAAGCCCCAAGGTACGGCTCGTCGAAGAAAAGGATCACTTTCTTTTTGAATTTCTTAAAGAAATTAACCTGCCAGAGCGCCTTCATCGCCAGGCCCTTTAGTATCGCCTGCATAAAGACCTTATCGTGTAAAAGCGCCTTGCCGGACTCGTCTTTAGCGCTGGCAGCAAAGGTAAAAGGACCGGTCATCTGCCCCTTGATAAAATCTACTCCCCCAAGATCCTGCTTCTCTAACCGCTCGCAGAACTTGTACAATCCGGGTGCAAAATCAGGCGAGATCTTAAAATGCTCGAGATCATTGGCGATTATCCGTTCATACAGCAGCTCTAATTGCTTATCCTTATCTTTCGGAGCAAAGAACAGGCCGTCTGTAGTGACCTTTAGACAGGGTAAGCCCTCGCTGTACTGCGCTACCATCCCCTCGCGCTTATCGCGCTTAGGCAGCTGCGGCCAGAAAGGTACATGCGGCGTATACTTAAAGATCAAGTCTAACGCCTGATCCGCATCCTTCTGCGGCATACTCCCCATCCCCGTCGCTAACACCTTCATCTCCTACCTCTCCTCCTTAAAACTCCCCCTAAAAAAGGGACGCTCTTTTTGCTAAAGCGGAAACTGTCCCTTCTTCCACATGGCCTGTTGATAAGGGGACACTCTCCCGATTAGCAAAAAGAGCGTCCCTTTTGTTAGAAGCCGAGATCTTCCCCCACCAATATTACCTTTAATCTATCCGGGGTGGCTTCGGCCTCGATGATCAGAACCTGACAACACATCCTGCGAAACTCAGGACTCAGGCAGATATCTTCCCTGCAGACGCCCTCCCTGTAACAGGGGGTATCCCAATTCTTCAGGCGCTTACAATTTAAGGGTGTCGCGACTTCACGCGCCCGTTTTAATGCGCCGGCGCGGTCAGGCACGATCTTATTCTTCCCGGCTACAACGATCACATTTCCTGCGTAAGAGATCCCTGCCGTCCTATTGCCAAAACCGCTTAAAAAAACCATCTCTCCATTCTGAGAGATCCCGTTCGCACTAGTTAGATAAAAATCAGCCTGTGCCCCCAGCCTTCTTAAACTTAAATTTTCCTCTCGGCTGATCCCGGGCTCATACTGATTGAAGACCTTATTACCGCGTCTTTTTAGGATCTTGACTGCCTGAAGCTGATCAAGTGTCACCGAGCCCGAGATGCCAATAGTAGCAGAGGCTGGGATAAGTTCAAGCAATTTCGCAGCTGCCTTATCCTTATCTTCAGCGTAAAAGCCTTCGATATTACGCTTCTGCCAATTACCGATCAACCCCTCGATTCCTTTATCCGCCATTAAGGTTATAACTCACTGATCAGCTCTTTGAATTTCTCCGGCAAAAACTTATGCCCCTTAGAAATGATCCTGCCTTCTTTATTAATCAGGATGAAGGTCGGTATGCCGACGATCTTATAGATACCGGCTACGGCCGTATTCTTATCCAGAAGCACCCTGCAATTACAGCTGAAATCATCGATGAATCTCTCTACCGTCGTATTCGACTCGCCGATATTCACCGCCAAAATCTCTAAGCCCTCCTCCTTTAAATCAGCGGATGCTTCACTTAACTCCATGAATCCGCGGCGGCAACTCGGGCACCAGCTGGCCCAAAAGAACAAAAGCACGGGTGCCTTGCCCTTAAAACTTCCCAGGCTCACCGGCTCATTATTCAGATCCTGCAGGGTGAAATCCGGCGCATGATCGGCATTTGAAACCGGCTCATTTGCCCCGATACAACCGGCAGTAAACAGAAAGATCAATGCCGGCAACAGTAATAATTTCAGGCAACCCCGCATATTCTAAAACCTCCTTATCCCCGAATAAACAAAATATGACCCTGCCACCAGAAGTATAAGCGCACAGGCCTTCTTTATATAGCCCATCCATCTCCCTGATCTTGGAAGATTCGTCAGCAATGAACTGAAGGTGCCGGCCAAAATCAGGATCAATCCCATCCCGTAGGCAAAGACAAATAATAAAGTCGCGCCATACGCCAGGCTCCTCTTTGCGGCTAAATAAACTAATATCGAACCAAGGATCGGAGTCAGGCACGGAGAAACTAATAATCCGGATGTAGCCCCTAGCAAAAAGACGCTGATGTAATCTCCTCTGCCGGCTTTTGGCGCGCTAGATCTTATGATATTCGGCCATGGTACCCTGATCACTTCAAGAAGCGTCAGGCCAAAAAAGATGATCGCAGCACCTGCCAGTAAATAAGTCACCGGGTGGGAGCTTATTGCTCCGAAGAACGTCCCGGTAAGCGCTGCCAGCAATCCCAGAATCGAATATGTAACTGCCAGGCCCGTGACATAAACCAGGCTTAAAGTCAGTCCCTTAAGTCTTGACCCGGCTGCCTTTGCGCCGATATAACCGGCGCTCACCGGTATAAGCGGGTAAACACAAGGACTAAAGCTTACTGCTATTCCGCCCAGAAAAGCATAAAGGTAATCAATAGGATTTCCTGAGAGATTCATCGATCCAGGCAAGATATGGTTTGTATCCGGCGGTAACCGGAAGCGCAATGATCTCCGGTACCTCGTATTTATGCATATTCTTTATCATCCGAGTTAAATGCGCTAATTTCGATTCCTTTGTTTTGATGATCAGGAGTGCTTCGTTCGCCTTGGTAACCTTACCCTGCCACCTGAAGATCGACTCCACACTTGCTGCGATATTGACGCAGGCAGCAAGCCGGCTCTCCACTAATGCCCTTGCTATATCGCGCGCCTGCTTCTTATTCGGGCAGGTGACCAGGATTACAACCGGTTTTGTATTCATCTTATCACCCAAAGACTTTCTTCGCTAATTTAGCGATCCTCGACCCCATCCTCTGACACTGCCGGCTTGCCCTGGCATCAGGCTCATTGATCGATACCGCGCCGTAATGATCGCCGCTGGGGTCACCGTAAATAATCATACCATGTATGAGCAGAGCATTCAAGATGTCTAAGATCGTGGTCTCGTTACCTCCGCCGATATTGGCGCTGGAAGAAAAAGCCGCTCCGATCTTACCATCAAGTTTACCGTGAAATTTGACGGAAGTATCAAATAATTGCTTGATCGGTGCTGCCATCGTCCCGTAATATGTAGGGGAACCGATTGCGATCACATCATACTTCAGGAGTTCATCTGCTTTTGTTTCGCCTACATCCTTCAAGGTCGCCTCTAATCCCTCCTTCTTCATCCCCTCGACAATAAGCTCTGCCATCTTCTTGGTATTGCCCCCCTGCGAATAATAAATCACTAATGCCTTGCTCATTACTGCCTCCTCTCCTCTTCGATCTTTACTGATTTTAATCTGCCGAATTGCGCACAGGCATCAAAAACCAATCCCGGCTCTTCACTTAACACTTGAATTCTAAAATCCGCACCGCTGCCCAGATCCTCTGAAAGCGGGCTGATCTTTACATCTTCGCCGAATTCAATGATCGAATCCCTTAGCTCCTGAGTCGAATAACCGCTTACCCTTAAGACAAAATCGAGACGGTATTTAAGCATACAATCTTGCGCCGGTTACTTAAGCATTATCACTGAGATCATCCTGCCGGCAGAATCCCCTTCCCTGCGGAAAGAAAAGAATTCATTATTCTTACAGGCAGTGCATCCTCCGTCGTCAAAGATATTGGAAGACTTGACTCCGGCATCAAGAAGCTGTTTCTTATTGATCCCTGCTAAATCCAGATAATAGCGTCCGTCTCTCTCTTCGAAGCCGTAATCAAACTTTTTGCTAAAATCCAGGCCGACCTCGTAGCAACACAGGCCTATACAGGGGCCAAAGGTGACCCTGAGATCTTTGGGCTTACTGTCAAAATTATCCTGCAATAATTTTACTGCCTTGGCTGCGATCCCCTCTCCTGTGCCGCGCCACCCGGCATGAATTAAACCGATAGCCGGAGTGCTCTGGTCATAAAAAAATATAGGCAAGCAATCGGCAGTGAATACTGCCAGGGCAAGGCCTTTCTCTGCTGTAATAAATCCGTCAGTATCTATAAGCGAATTATCAAATGATTTTCCGCCCCTGCCTTTATCTTCTGGGCCTACGCGCCTGATATTGCTGCTGTGGATCTGCTTTGCGCAGATAAGGGATTGGCAGCTGACTCCCAGCGGATCAAGAAAACGGCGACGGTTTTCTAAAGAAACATCCCTATTGCCGCAGGCCAGGGACATATCCCCGTCCTGGCGGATGCTAAACCCACAAGATAAATTAAGATTTCTTTGCTGGAACATCGATTCTCACAAGCTTATCTCTTGATCTTTTCCCCTTTACAATTGTAACCTGGCGGCTCTTTACCTTGAAGTAGTCTGCAAGAAGTTTTTTTATTTTTTCGTTGGCCAAGCCATCCTGAGCAGGCGCAGTTACATAAACCTTATACCTATCCGATTCTTTCTTTACCAAGTTCCTGCTTGCCTTGGGGATGGCGCGGATACTGAGGACCACTTATTTAATGCGGCTTGGATTCAAGGCGCTTACTATCCTGGATATTTGTTATCTTGTCTTGCACCCGGTCAAACCTCTTCTGGCTATCATCGTATTTATTCCTGGCGTTTACCAGGTGTGCGCCAAGTTTATTAAAATCATCCTGGAACTTCTTGATCTCACCAGACAACGCCCCGAGGTTCTTCAATATCTCCTTTGCGTTTTCTTCGATCTTTAGCCCCTTAAGGCCCAGGCAGATCACCTGTAAATAGGCATAAAATGTATTCGGTGAGACCGGGATCACTTTCTTCGATATGCAATAGGAGAGCAGATCCTCCTTAATGATCATCTCGTAATACACGTTCTCAGCCGGGATATACATCAGCCCGAAATCATAAGTATTCTCACCCGGCAGGATGTATTTAGAAGAGATCTCATCGATGCGGTTCTTTACATCCTGTATGAACTTCTTTCTAAAGGCGTTCTTCTGGCTCTCCTCTTCGACGTCCAGCATCTTCTGAAAGTTCTCCAGGCTAAACTTCGCATCCACCGGAACCAGCCTATCGCCAAGCTTGATCACCGCATCTACGGAGTCCTGTGTCTTAAACCTGTATTGTGTGGTGTAATGATCCTTAGGCAGGACTTCGGAGAGGATATTTTCAAGCATCGTCTCCCCCATCTCCCCCCTGAATTTAGGGGCGCGCAGGAGCTGCTGGAGGCTGGAGATATTCTTGCTCACCTCTAAAACCTGAGTATTGGTGGCCTGAAGCTTACCCAGCTCTTCCTTTATATTTCCGAATACGCCGGTATTGCTATCCAGGCGCTGGGCGATGAGCTTATTCGCCTCCTGGATGGAGTTATTCATCGAATTAAGCTGCGCGTTGACCTGTGAAGAGATCTTCAGGACGATCGCGATCATCGCTGCGGCAAATCCCAAAAATAATATCCCGGCCAACCAGATCATAGCATTGATTATACCACTCTTTTTACCTTCTTAAAGTAAATAATCCTTCTTTATCCTTTTTAGGCTCCGGAAGATGTTCGTTTTTACTTCGGGACAGATCTTTTGCAGGTCAGCGATGATATCGCTCATCTTTGTGCGCTTGGAGGTTATCGAGTTCGGGCAGGCGCATTTTTCATGGGGGAATCCCGCTTCTTTCGCGAACTTCCTGATCATGTCTTCATCTACATAAGCCAGGGGCCTGATCAGAGTAACCTTGCCTTTGAATAATTTTTGCTTCGGAACCATCGCCGATATCTCTCCCTGAAAAAACATATTCAGCAGTATCGTCTCGATTATATCGTCGTGGTGATGGCCCAGGGCGATCTTCGTGCAGCCGAAACGCTCAGCAACCTCAAACATGGCCTTACGCCTGTTCCAGGCGCACCAGAAACAAGTGATATCTTTACGGGTCTTGCCTTTTAGGATATCTACTTTCTTAATATGATATTTGATCCCTACTTTCTCAAAGTACTTCCCAAGGACCTTAGGATGCTGACAGGGATATCCTAAGTCGATATGCACCGCCAAAAGCTCATACTTTATCGGTACGAATCTCCTGCGGTCATTTAAAACCCGCAGTAGAGTAAGGCTATCCTTGCCTCCGGAGACTGCCACAGCGATCTTGTCCCCGTCAGCAAGCATCTTGTAATCCATGATCGCCTTGCCTACGCGCTTTGAAATGTAATGCTCAGTCCCCTGCAACATCCCCATAATTATCTCTTTAGGGACGCTCTTTTTGCTAATCGGGAAAGTGTCCCCTTTTTCCACAGGGCTGTGGATAAGGGGACAGTTTCTGCTTTAGCAAAAAGAGCGTCCCTTTTTTAATGGTAATTTTTCAAGTGGAAGCGGGATCACCATTGACCAGTTCTTTTCGTTATAGGTGCCGGGGGTGTTTATGCGGTATTGATAAACATCCCCTTTAAAAACCCCTCCCAGATAGAGTAAATCGATGATCGTATTAATACAAAATACAGACGGCGCCTCTAGAATTAGATTCAGTGCCGCCCCCATGATCTCCGGGTCGCAGGCCTCCTTCATTTTACCCGCAATCTTTAGGCGCTTCCAGAGCTTTTCCTTCTCTGCAAAGCTATTTTCATACAAGAAAACAATCTCCTCCGCTTCTTCCTTACTCTTACCTATAATAGAGAGCAGCTTCTCAACTGAATCCAGGCTCTTTAACCAGCGCAACCTTCCGTGCCTTGAGAGCGCCAGGTCAAATAGTTTCCCCTTTACCGCTTTATAATCAATACCATGCGCTTCGCAATTTCCGGTAAAGACATCCTCGACAACAGCCCCGGCGTCATTCTCCCACCAGGCCGGCCAGTTAGTCGAATCATGCAACGAGAGCGTGGCAACCGTAAGCTTTCTGTAGTACCGGGGTTCGACAAAATCATGAGCTACAAAATAATCCTTGAGCCAACGCTGCACATCGTATCCCGGGATACCCAGTTCACGCAAAACTTCAAGGCATACCTTTGGCACAGCTCCCAGATCTTCTCCGCAAAAGAGCATATCCGTACTCTCAAGCATCACCTTCAAGATCTTCCTCCCCTGCCTTTCCCAATCAGCTTCTTCAGCTGGCTCATAAACCCCGTTAAGCCCAGCATCATCCTGCGATTGAGCATAAGGTATATTCCAGGAGCGGAAGAATCCCACAACATGATCTATCCTTGCAATATCATAGAAATTTTCTGCGTACTTAAGCCCCTCTTTCAAAAATCTATAATCTTCTTCGGCTAATCTTTCCTGGTCATAAGGCGGCATCCCCCACCTCTGCCCCTTAGCACACCCCAGATCCGGCGCAGCCCCCAGCGCAAACTCCAACTGAAACAGTTCACGGCGAGCCCAGACATCCGCGCTGTCGCGCGCTGCCAGGAAGGGAAGATCCCCCTTAAGAAGCACTTCCCTAGACGCAGCATGGGCCTTCACCCGGCAGAATTGTAGATACAGCTGCCACTGCAGCCACTTATAAAAACCGGTCTCTTGAACATGATCATCCTCGAAAGCCTCGAGCGCAGATTTATCTCGCTTTTTGTATTCCTGCTCCCACTCCTCCCAGTGCTTACGATTATGCTCTTCCTTTAACACCTTATAGAGCGCAAAATCATTCAACCAATAAGCATTCTCCCGTTCGAATTTATCTTGCCCCTTAGAGCGGCTGCTGCCGGCATCTCTATAGATTTTTCGCAGCAGATCGACCTTTTCCTTCTTTATGCCAAAATCTACGTATTTCCCTCCCGCAGGAAACTTCCTACTTAAATCCTCCATGCCTTTCTTAAAAAGTTCTCTATCAACTCCCTCTAACTCTCGCAAAGAAATATATGCGGGCTCAAGCGCAAAGGAGCTGATCGATTCATAGGGGCTAAACGTCGAGCCCATCTCATTAAGGGGCAAGAGCTGCAGGATTGAATTCCCGCATCCTGCTACCCAATCGATCAGAAGCCGCAGATCCGCAAAATCACCAATACCGATACTCTGTCTGGAGTATACAGAGAATAAAGGCGCAAGCGCGCCTTGGCGCCTGCACGCAGAAATCCTCTTCCATTTATCCCCTGAAGCGCACTTTAGAAGATAATCCTCAAAAGAAGTCTTAGACATAAATATTTAAGTTTGCGGCGCTCTCTAATAAGGGATCACAAAAGCAATTATCCTGCCACCCCAAAAAAGAGTTATCAACGCCCCTAAAGAAAGGAAAGGACCGTAGGGTATAGTGTGGTCCTTTTTTACGACCAGATTGATGATACCGATCACCGCTCCGAAAAGCGGAGCAAGAAAGAACGTCAGTAATGCGCCCTGCCAGCCAAGAAATGCCCCGATCATCGCCAAGAGCTTCACATCGCCCCCGCCCATCGACTCAGTCTCACCATTGATCGGAGGTTTCTTAAGCAACTTAAAATATACCAGGTCAAAGAGCACACCGGTAAGATAGATGATCCCGCCGCCGACGATGATCCCCAAAAACGAATTAAGCGCGGGGCGCCAATCAAAGGCCAGAGGCTGCAGATTAAAACCCCGGGTAGAGATAAGGATAAACCCCAGGATCATCCCTCCGACTGAGACCTCATCGGGAATAATCCTGTGTTTAATATCGACAAAGGTGGCGATGATCAGGCAACATACAAAAACCGTATAAACGAAGTAATTAAACGTCAGCTCAAAAACCCCAAGCATCAGGACAAACATGACCGCAGTAAGCAATTCGACTAACGGATAGCGCAGCGAAATACGCTGCCTGCAGAAGCGGCACTTTCCTCTCAAGAGCATAAAGCTTATGAATGGTATGTTATCATATCCCGGGATACGCTTGCTGCACTTCGGGCAGTGAGAGCGCGGCCAGACCACTGATTCCTGATTTGGCATCCTGTGTATGCAGACATTCAGGAAACTTCCCACGATCGATCCAAAGATAAAAGCCAGTGTCTTTCCGATCATTTGCCCACTCCTTCCATGAGTGCTTTACGCATAACATCAAGCGGAGCCTTCTCTTGAGTCCAGATCTCAAAGGCAGCTGCCCCTTGATGTAGAAGCATCCCCAAGCCGTTTACCGAACGCGCACCCTTTTCTTTTGCAGCCTTAAGTAATTTCGTCTCTGCTGGATTATAAACTAGGTCATATACTAAAAGGTCATTACCGATGTCTTCATCTTTAATAACGCTTGGGTCCGATTCCTTCATTCCTATCGGCGAGGCATTGACCAACAAAGCGCAATCCGAAAGGCCCAACCCCTGCGCCGAATCCACTGTCAAAACTTCCGTTGATGGAAAATTCTCCTTCAGGTGTCTTGCTAAACCCTGCGCCTTCGGTTTATCTATGTCGAATATAGAGATCTTGGCAGCGCCCTCTTTAGATAAATAAACACAGACCGCCCGGGAAGCTCCGCCTGCGCCGATCACTGCGATACTCTTATCCCTAGGGTCAAAATCCAGTTCCTGCTTCAGGTGCCGCAGAAACCCGAGGCCGTCAGTATTGAAACCATCCAATCTATCATTAGAAACCTTGATCGTATTTACAGCGCCGATTAAGCGCGCCTCTTCAGAGATATTTGCCAAGAGAGGGATTACCTTCTCCTTATAGGGAACAGTAACATTCAAGCCGCAGATATCCAACCTGCCTAATCCTCTAAGAAATCCCTGCAGTTCTTGCTCTTTAAGCGGAAAGAGTTTATATTCGGCATCGATCTTAAGGTGGGCGAATGCTGCGTTGTGCATCAGGGGGGATAGGCTGTGTGATACAGGATCCCCGATCAGGCCGAAGATCTTTTTTGGCAAGGTCATTTACGCTTGGCTTTATTTATGGCGTCCAGATATGCCCGTACTGAGGCCTCGATAATATCGGTGCTGGAGCCCCTCCCTGAAAAGCTCTTTCCTCTTATGCTCATGATCAGCCCGACTTCACCTAAGGCGTCCTTTCCGGAAGTCACTGATTCCAGATGGTAATCCAAGAGCTTCAGCTTTACCTTGGTGATCTTATCTACGGCCTTAAAGCAGGCATCCACCGGACCGTCTCCGCTGGAGCTTGCCTCGTGGATCTTTCTCTTATGTCTGATTCTCACCGTTGCCTGAGGTATAATATCGGTTCCGGTATTCACCCTGATCGAGACAGACTCATACGCCTTCCTCTTCTCCCTGGTCTCTTCTTCGACAAGGGCGATCAGGTCATCGTCAAAAACCTCTTTTTTCTTATCTGCCAGTGCCTTAAACTTAACAAAAACCTCTCTGATCTTGCCAGCATCCAGCTTAAACCCTAAGTCCTTCAGTCTCTTAACCAGTGCATGTCTGCCAGAATGCTTACCCAGAACGATCCGGCGGGCGATGATCCCCACATCACGGGGATCCATGATCTCATAGGTGATCCTCTTCTTTAATACCGCATCCTGGTGGATCCCCGCTTCATGCCGGAAGGCATTTTTTCCGACTATCGCCTTGTTCGGCGGAACGACAAACCCGGTCAGGCTTGATACCAGGCGCGAGAGATGATAGATATTCTTAGTGTTGATCTTAGTATTTAGATCCCCGAATACATCCTTGCGGGTCTTTATCGCCATCACGACCTCTTCAAGCGAAGCATTGCCGGCGCGCTCTCCGATCCCGTTGATCGTACAATGCACCTGCCGCGCACCAGCGAGAACTGCTGTGAGCGAATTAGCCACTGCCATCCCCAGATCATCGTGGCAGTGGATAGAGATAACTGCCTTATTGATATTGGGGACTTGATCTATAATATCTGTGATCAGCGAGTTTATCTCCTGAGGATAACTATAGCCTACCGTATCGGGGATATTGATCGTCCGGGCCCCCTCATCGATCGCGGCCTCGATCACCCGAAAGAGAAAATCCCTCTCAGTACGGATCGCATCCTCCGGAGAAAATTCGATATCATCGCAGCGGCTCCTGGCGAGCTTCGTTGACCTCTTGGCTAGCTGCAGTATCTCTTCTTCAGGCTTACGAAACTTATATTTAAGGTGGATCTTGGAGGTGGCAAGAAATATATGTATCCGCGGATGCTTTGCCTTGCGCACAGCCCTGCCCGCTGCATCGATATCCGCCTTAACACACCTGGCCAGGCCGCAGACCGAGCTCTTCCTGATATTCTTAGCGATCACGCTCACCGCATTGAAATCATCAGGTGAGGCAATAGGAAAACCCGCCTCGATAACATCTACCCCCAGCTTCTCTAAGCCGAAAGCGATCTCCAGCTTCTGCTGGGAGGTCATCGAGGCCCCTGGCGCCTGCTCTCCGTCGCGTAATGTCGTATCAAATATAATTATTTTTCCCATAATCTTACTTCTTCATCCAAGGCATCATAAATGAGCACATAACTTACGAACACGCCAGTGTGAGTAAGTTATAGGTGCGAATTTATCCCGGCGAATGTGGCAAAATTATCAAAGAGAATTTTGCCACGGCTTATGAGCCGGGATTCTCCTTCTTCATCCAAGGCATCATTTCGCGTAATTGCTTCCCCACCTTCTCTATCTGGTGCTCATCCCCTGCTTTTAATAACTGATTAAAGCTAGGCCTGCCTGCCTCGTTCTCCTTGATCCACTCCCTGGCAAACTTCCCTGACTTTATCTCCTTTAAGAGCTTCTGCATCGTCTTACGCGTTCTGGCGTTGATAATCATCGGCCCTCGCGTCAGGTCACCGTAGCAGGCGGTGTTAGAGACTCGCCTGCGCATCCCGGATATTCCATGCTCCTGGATCAGGTCCGTGATCAACTTCAATTCATGCAATACTTCAAAGTAGGCGATCTCCGGCTGGTAACCTGCCTCGATCAAGGTATCAAAACCTGCCTTGATCATCTCGGTCACCCCTCCGCAGAGCACTGCCTGCTCGCCGAATAGATCAGTCTCGGTCTCCTCGTCAAATGTAGTCTCGATCACTCCTGCCCTGGTTGCGCGAAGCCCCTTGGCATAAGCCAACGCTAACTTTAAGGCATCCCCCGAGGCATCCTGAAAGACCGCTACCAGCGAAGGCACACCTTTGCCCTCTTCATACATCCTTCTTACTAACGCGCCGGGGCCTTTGGGTGCCACCATGAAGACATCCACGTTCTTAGGCGGCTTGATCTGCTTAAAACGGATATTAAATCCGTGCGAAAAGCAAAGTGCCTTACCCTTCTTCAATTGCGGCTTGATACTCTCTTTATAGACCTTGGCCTGGACGTGGTCCTGGGTCAGGATCTGGATGATATCCGCAGCTCCTGCCACCTCTGCCGCAGGAAGCGGCATAAAATTATCCTTCTTTGCCTGTTCAAAGTTCGGCGTCCCCTCTAACTCCGAAACGATCACCCGGCAACCTGAATCGCGCAGGCACAGCGCCTGGCCGCGGCCCTGGATACCGTATCCGATGATCGCGATCGTCTTATCCCGCAATAATTCCAAATCCGCATCCTGGTCATAGTAGATCTTTGGCATATACTCTCCTCACTTAGTGTGTTATGGCGATCTTTCCGGTTCTCACCAACTCCTTGACTCCGAATTTTTCCAGTGCCCCCAGTAATTCTTCGATCTTGGCCTGTTCATCGACTGCCTCGATGATCGCTGTATTACCCTTACACTGGATGATCTTTGCCACATATTTAGCGATCAGTTTTTCAAGTTCCTCCTTATCCTTAGGCGTACAACTGACTTTGACTAACACCAGCTCACGCTCCACATGCTCTCGCTTTGTGAAATCCGTGACCGTGATGATATCGATCAGCTTATTCAGCTGCTTCTTGACCTGCTCAAGGATCTTCTCATCCCTTGCATCCACCACGATCGTCATATAAGAGACCGAAGGATCCAAAGTCTCGGATACGGCAAGTGAAGCGATATTGTAACCGCGCGCGCTGAAGAGCCCGGCGATGCGTGCCAGGACCCCGAATTTATTCTCCACTAACAATGATATTGTGTGTTTCATTATGCCATCCCGCCTATCATCCTGTTGATCGCTTCTCCCGCCGGTACCATCGGAAAAACGTTCTCCTCCGGTTCGACCCGGAAATCGATAAACACTACTTTTTTTGTTGAGAGCGCCTTATCGATTGCCGGGCGCACCTCCTCCTTCTTGGTGACGCGTATTCCCAACGCACCGTAACTCTCGGCAAGCTTGACGAAATCCGGCCCTGAGATGCAGGTGTGCGAATAGCGTTTTTTATAAAACAACTCCTGCCACTGCCGCACCATCCCCAGGTAACCGTTATTCAATATCGCCACCTTGACATTTATCTTATTGCAGACGCAAGTTGCCAGCTCCTGGATATTCATCTGGATCGAGCCGTCTCCGGCGATATCGATGACCTGCTTATCGGGACAACCCACCTTCGCCCCCATCGCCGCCGGAAATCCGTAACCCATAGTACCCAGGCCGCCCGATGAAAGGAATGTGCGCGGCTTACTGTACTTGTACCACTGAGCTGCCCACATCTGATTCTGGCCGACTTCGGTAGCTATAATCGCCTCCCCGCGAGTCGCCTCATAGATCTGCTCGATGATATACTGAGGCTTAAGTCCTCCATCCTTTTTATAGGTGAGAGGATGTTTCTTCTTCCAGCTCTCGATTGTCTTGCGCCAACTTGCTATATCGGGCGCCTTCTTGATCTCACCCGAAAGCTCCTTTAGTATATTTTTTGCATCGCCCACGATCGGAACGTCGACCTTGACGTTCTTGCTGATAGATGATGGATCGATATCTATATGGATGATCTTTGCTCCCGGAGCAAAGTCATCAAGCCGGCCGGTCACCCGGTCATCAAAACGCGCTCCGACTGCGATGATCAAATCCGACTCCATGGTAGCATGGTTTGCGAAAGCTGTCCCGTGCATCCCGAGCATCCCCAGGCCCAGCTCATGAGTTGCCGGAAATCCGCCGATCCCCATCAACGTCCAGGTGACCGGAATTTGAGTCTTCTCAGCCAATTCCTTAAGCTCCTCGGCTGCGCCGGAGATGATCACTCCACCGCCGATATAAAGAATCGGCTTCTTGGCCTTGGTAATAAGCTTTGCCGCCTTTTTGATCTGTCCGGGGTGGCCGCTATAAGTCGGTTTGTAGCTGCGGATATTGACTTCCTTTGGCCAGATAAATTCCGCCTCCTGCATCTGGATATCTACCGGGATATCGACCACAACCGGGCCCGGCCTGCCGCTTGAGGCCAGGTAAAACGCCTCCCGGATCACCCGCGTCAGATCCTTGATATCTTTGACCAGATAATTATGTTTGGTAACCGGCCGTGTAACCCCGGTGACATCTGCCTCCTGGAAGGCATCATTACCGATTAAGTTGGTCTTCACCTGGCCGGAGAAAGCCACCATGGGAATAGAATCCATGTAGGCGGTGGCAAGTCCGGTAACCAGGTTTGTTGCTCCCGGGCCGGAAGTTACGATACACACCCCCGGTTTCCCTGTTGCCCGCGCATAACCGTCTGCTGCGTGGGCTGCGCCCTGCTCATGCCGGGTAAGGATAAACTTCAGGAAATCTGCGTCGTAAAGTTTATCGAATATCGGCAAGACTGACCCGCCGGGGTATCCGAACATCACCTTGACACCCTCGCGCTTCAGGCACTCAAAGAAGATCTGCGATCCGTTCATCTTTTTCATCTTAGCTTAATATCGCTCCTTTATCGGCGGAACTCACCAGTTTTGCGTATTTGGCAAGATAGCCGCCCTTGGCCTTGATAGATGCCGGCCTCAACTTTTTGCGCCTCCCCTCTATCTCTGCCTTGCTCAATCTTACTTCCAATTTTCTCTTCGGTATATCAATACTGATTATATCATTCTCCTTCAAAATTGCAATCACGCCTCCGGCCTGCGCCTCGGGTGAAATGTGGCCGATGCAGGGGCCCTTTGTCCCTCCGGAGAACCTTCCGTCAGTGATCAGAGCCACAGAATTCTGCATACCCAAGCCCACGATCGCCGAGGTAGGCGAGAGCATCTCACGCATCCCCGGGCCTCCGGCAGGGCCTTCGTAGCGGATGACAATACAATCCCCCCGCTTGATCTTGCCGCCTAGGATCGCGCGCATCGCATCCTCCTCAGCGTTAAAGATCCGCGCCCGCCCTTTAAAACGCATCATCTTAGGATTCACTGCCGACTGCTTGACCACACAGCCATCCTTTGCCAGGTTCCCGTAAAGAATCGCCAGCCCGCCCTGCTTACGGTAAGCTTTATCCAGGGGCCTGATGATATCACTATCCGAGATCACAGCCTCCCTGGCGATAGTCTTTATCGTCTTAAAGGCGACCGTGCGGTTATCTTTCAGTTTCCCTCCCAGCCTCTTCAAAACTGCCGGGATCCCTCCGGCAATCCCAAGATCCTCCATCATGTAATTACCTGCCGGTCTTAAATGGCAGATGTTCGGAGTGCTCTTGCTCAGCCGGTCAAAATCCTTTAATCCCAGGCTCACGCCGGCTTCATTAGCGATCGCCATCAGATGCAGAACACTGTTAGTCGATCCACCCAGCGCCATATCCACGCGGATCGCATTCTCTAAGGATTTTTTGTTTAAAATACTCCGGATCCTGGTGTTTCTCTTTGCCAGGCGCACCGCCGCCATCCCGGATTCATAAGCGATCCGTTTCTTCGCCGCAGAAAAACAAAAAGTTGTAGCGCAGCCGGGTAGAGACAGCCCCATCGCCTCGGTAAGACAGGCCATAGTATTAGCAGTATACATCCCCTGGCAGGCGCCGCAGGTAGGACAGGCCTCCATCTCAAGAGCAAGTCTCTCCTCCCCTGAGATCTGACCCTTCTTAAATCTTCCCACTGCCTCGAATGTATCCCTCACCAGCGAAAGTTTCCTCTTTCCGGACCTACCGGAGAGCATCGGTCCGGCGGTGACCACAACCGCAGGGATATTTATCCGCGCAGCCCCCATCACCATCCCCGGCGTGATCTTATCGCAGTCAGTCAAAAGCACCAGCGCATCAAGCTGGTGTGCATTGCTCATCGTCTCGATAATATCTGCGATCAACTCGCGCGAGGGCAAAGAGTATTTCATCCCGGAGTGGCCCATAGCGATCCCGTCGCAGATCGCAGGCGACCCGAAGATAAAGGGCGTACCTCCGGCAGCTTCGATCCCCCGCTCGATAAACCGCTCAAGGCTACGCATATCCACATGGCCGGGAACCAGGTCAGTGAAACTGGATGCGATACCGATAAACGGACGCTTAAGGTGCCCGGGCGTAAGTCCCGTCGCAAGAAGCAGGCTCCTATTAGGCATCCGTTCGAGTCCTTTTTTTAGCTTGTCTGAGCGCATCTTTTACCTCTCTTTTTAATCGTCCCCTTCTCCGTCGTGAACGATCTCCGCCTTCTCTTTACGCTTACGGCTGATCACACGCTTCAGGGTCACATACTTATCGACTGATTCCTTATTATTTAGGCAATTCAACTGCTTAAAAAGAAAATCAAACTTTACCTCGATCTCGGCAGCTATTTTGTCCCGCAGCTCGCGGGGTAGACCCATGATCTCCTTTTTAAACGGACCCAGCGCTTTCTTGCGGGTCTTATAGATGAACTGATCGTCTGTCTGGCCCTCCTTACGCTCGCTAGATAGGTTTGCGTTGATCCAATCATAGATCTTCGCTCTTAGATCATGCGGAAAGTGCTGGCTCTCATAGATCATATTCTGAAATTGTGTCGCCAGATGCACCTCCGCGGTCTCTGTCTCGGGAAACTTATGAAAAGCCTCCTCAGGCAGAGTGGATGCGCCATGCTGCACTGCTCCGGCCATCCCGTATTCTTTTCTTGCGATCTCTGAGAGGTTCTTTAAAGTATCGAAATCCAGGCTTACCTTTGCGATACTTCCGTCAGGCAGGACTACCCCGCCGTGAGAAGTCCCGGTCTGAATGCTGATCTTGCTTATTCCGGTACGCCCCTTACGCAGCTTCTCCTTGTATCCCTCCATAAATGCGCGCAGGTCCTCAGGAGTCGAATTCTGACTTCCCACCTCACCGATCTCTCCGCCTACTGAAACTTCTATTCCCCTGGGCTGGATCTGGCGTATAAACTGAGTCAGTTTTGCACAGACCTCGTAATTATTGCGTTGCTGCTTCTTAACGCTCGGCTTACTCAAATCTACCACTGTCGAGGAATCTATATCTATATTATAGAACCCCGAATCGATCGCATCGGCGATCACAACCTTCAGCCCCTCCAGCTCCTTCTCCGGGTCCTCCAAGAAGCTCTTCGCCTTCACCTGAAAGTGATCCCCCTGGATAAAGACCGGGCCGCTGTACCCCTCTTTTACCGCCGCGGCCAAGATCACGCTCGTATACTCTACCGGCGGCTGGGCGGTATAGCCCATCTCTGATTTAGCGATCTCAAAGATGAAAGCACCGCAATTATTTTTCTTAGCCACCCTGAATATTGCCTTGGCCAGGTCTAGGGTCATGCTCCTTAAATTTATCGCCGGTACGGTGAACCCATTGATCTCGCCCCTGCCGCGCGCCATATAAAATTCATGGATACTCGAGGGATACACTCCCTTCTTATAAGCGATATCAAAGATCTTCTTTGCCAGGACCCGCTTTCTTTCGATATCATCACTGGTGATCAGGTCTATGGCCAGGTTCTCGACGTCAAGTGGTCTTCTTCCCATAAAATATACCCCCTTAAGTTAATATCTTGATTAAGCCGTACAACTCCTTTAACTTTAATTCCTTCTTAGTGACTGCAAACTCCAGGTCCACGGTATTGATCTTATCAGAGACTACCCCTACCGCCTTGCCGCTGTCACCCTTGATCAGCGACTCTACTGCTGCAGCACCCAATCGGGCAGCCAGGATCCTGTCATTGGCAGAAGGAATCCCCCCTCTTTGCAGATGCCCTAAGGTGACCTCCCTAGTCTCCAGGCCGGTCTTTTTATTGATCTGCTCGGCGACTTCAGATGCCTTCGCCGCGCCCTCGGCAACGATGATGATCCAGCTTACCTTGCCGCGCTTATTCCCTGCTACTATCTCAGCGCACATTTTCTGCAGATCAAACTTCTTCTCCGGCAAAAGCACCTCTTCGGTTCCTCCGCTGACGGCGACCTGCAGCGCGATGTACCCGGAATGCCTGCCCATCACTTCTACGACGAATATCCGCTCCATCGAGGTGGCAGTATCCCGGATCTTATCCAGCGCCTCCAAGGCGACGTTAACCGCGGTGTCGGAACCGATCGTAAAATCAGTCCCGTTGATATCATTATCTATCGTGCCGGGCACGCCGATGCAGGGGATCTTCCATTTTTTTGATAATGCTATCCCGCCCCGGTAGGTCCCGTCTCCTCCGATCAAGACCAAGCCGTCGATCTTATTCTTAGCGATCACCTCAGCCGCCTTCTTCTGCCCTGCATCCTTCAAAAACTCAGGGCAGCGCGCGGTCTTAAGAATAGTCCCTCCGTGATTGAGGATATTTGATACTGAACGGCGGTCCATCAATTTTAAGTCCCCCCTGATCAGCCCCTCATAGCCGCGGAAGACTCCCAACACCTGAAGTTTATTGTGCGTTGCAAAACGCACCACGCTGCGGATAGCAGCGTTCATCCCTGAGCTTTCACCGCCCGAAGTCAAAAGCGCGATTCTTTTGATCATGTGCCGATCTCCCAGCTGGAGAGGTACTTCTCCTGCTCGCGCGTCAGGGAATCTATCCTGATCCCCATTGATTTTAGCTTTAAACGCGCGATCTCCTTATCGATCTTCTGCGGAACCCCGTAAACCTCAGGCTCCAATTTTTTATAGTGTTTGGCCAGATACTCAGCGCTTAAGGCCTGGTTGGCAAAGGACATATCCATCACCTGCGCCGGGTGACCCTCTGCCGCCGCCAGATTGATCAGCCTCCCCTCGCCCAAGAGATAGATCTTGCGCCCGTCCCTCTGCGTATATTCATCGACAAATTCCCGGATCCGCTTCCTGGACTTGCTTAACTTCTTCAATCCCGGGATATCGATCTCGACATTAAAATGCCCGGCATTAGAGACAATTGCTCCATCCTTCATCAATTTAAAATGCTCCCTGCGGATAACGCTGGTGTCACCTGTCGTGGTGACGAATATCTCACCCAGCCTTGCGGCGCGGGCGATCGGCATCACTTCATACCCATCCATCGTCGCCTCAAGGGCGCGCAGGGGGTCGACTTCTACAATGATCACTCTCGCCGCCATCCCTTTTGCGCGCATAGCAACACCCCTGCCGCACCAGCCATAGCCGCAGACAACGAAAATACTCCCGGCCAAAAGTTTGTTTGTGGCACGGATTATGCCATCGATAGTAGACTGGCCTGTTCCGTAGCGGTTATCAAAAAAATGCTTAGTCTGCGCGTCATTGACTGCGATGATCGGATAACCCAGCTTACCCTCGCTGGAAAGTGCGCGCAAGCGTATCACGCCCGTAGTCGTCTCCTCCGTACCTCCGATAATTCCATCCATATTATACTTTGCCGGCTGACGGTGGATCATAGATACAAGGTCGGCTCCGTCATCCATGGTGATGCACGGCTTCATCGCCAAGACTGACCTGATGTGTTTATAGTATGTCTTCGTATCTTCCCCCTTGATCGCATATACGTCGACCCCCAGGCCCTTAGCAAGGTATGCTGCGACATCATCCTGTGTGGATAACGGGTTAGACGCGCAAACTGCGACCTTTGCCCCGGCGGCTTTAAGAGCCTCCACCAGTACTCCGGTCTCGGTAGTCACATGCAGACAGGCAGCGACCTTATACCCCTCTAAAGGCAACTGTCTCTTAAAGCGCGCCGCAATCAACTGCAGGACCGGCATGTTATTACGCGCCCATTCGACCCTTAATCCGCCCTTCTTGGCTAATTTAATATTTTTGATATCGTGGCTCATATTCTCCCCGCCTCTCTCTTAAGCTTCTCCGCCTTATCGGTCTTCTCCCAGGTAAATCCAGCTCCCTTCCTGCCGAAATGTCCGTAGCAGGCGGTCTTCCTGTATATGGGACGCAATAACTTCAGGGAATTAATGATCCCCTTAGGCGTTAGATCAAAGTTCTCACGGATAAGCTTGACGAATTTCTGATCAGACAATTTTCCCGTTCCATAGCTATCGACAAATACCGATAGCGGTTCCGGGTATCCTATTACATAGGAAAGCTGCACCAGAAAACTATCCGCTAATCCGGCGGCGACTATGTTTTTTGCGATATAACGGCACATATAAGTAGCTGAGCGGTCGACCTTAGTCGGATCCTTCCCGGAAAACGCCCCTCCGCCGTGGGCGACAGTACCGCCGTAGGTATCGACGATGATCTTTCTTCCGGTCATCCCGGTATCTGACTGCGGCCCGCCGATCACAAACTTGCCCGTCTGATTGACGTAAAACTTAGTATTCTTATCCATATACTTCTTCAATATCGGCTTTGCCACGACATTGATTATCTCCTGGCGCGCCTTTTTTGTGATCTTGTCTCCGATGGAATCAAGTATCTCTTCTGTATGCTGACAGGCTAAAACGCAGGAACTTACGCGTTTGGGTTTGCCTCGGTAATATTCAACGGTAACCTGCGACTTACAGTCCGGCCCGAGATATTTTAGTTTCTTATTCCTGCGCACCTCAGCCATCTTTCTCACCAGCCTCTGAGAAAGCATGATCGGTAAAGGCATCAACTCCGGAGTCTCGCGACAGGCATACCCGAACATGATCCCCTGATCACCGGCCCCGCCTCTATTAACCCCCTGGCTAATATCCGGAGATTGGCTGTTTATGGTATTTACGATAGCGCAGGTCTCATAGTTAAAGCCATATTTAGGATGGTCATAACCGATCTCTTTTACGACCTTGCGCGCTATTTTCTGAATATCGACATAGGCAGTGGTGGTGATCTCCCCTCCTATGACCAAAAGTCCCATAGTCACATAGGTCTCGCAGGCGACCCTGGCAAACTCCTTCTTCCTATCCTTAGCCAATATGCTATCTAAGATCGCATCCGAGATCTGGTCACAGACCTTATCCGGATGCCCCTCTCCTACTGATTCCGATGTGAAGAAATGTCTACGTCCTGCCATAGCTTCTTTTTACCTCCTTGTAGGTTTTCTTATCTCCGATGTCAAACCAGCGTCCGCCGAAGGCGAAGGCAAAAGTCGGCGTCCTCCTCCTTAACCAGTCTATATAAAAACCGGTTGCATCCCGCTTGTTTTTCTTATCCTTAAAGTATTCCTTAAATAACTTCAGGCCCTTCTTGGGGAAAAAATATACGCACATCGCAGCCAATGTCGCCTTAGGCTTCTTTGGCTTCTCCTGAAAATCCAGGATCCTCCCGGATTTATCGGCCTTGATTATCCCGTACTTCCTTGCTTTAGATCTGCTCTTTACGTCAAAGACTCCGATCGAAGGGCTGGGGCTATTGCGTTTTGCGGACGACAAAAATCCTTTAAGGCCGCTGTCAAAAAGATTATCCCCCCCGATCACTAAAAGATCATCCTTGATCTTCTTCTTAGTGATCGCGAAATTCATATCGCCGATCGCTCCCAGCTTATCATCCAGGCCTACCGAACCGTCATCGACCAGGCTGATCTTCACCTTTGTCTGCTGCCTCTTCTTCCACTTTTTAAAGAGCGATATGAATTTATGGTTGACTACCACAAAAATCTCATCTACCTCATCGAGAGCCTTCACCTTATCCATAATATAATCGATCATCCTGCGCCTGCCCACGCTCAATAGCGGCTTGGGGAAATTCAGCGTCAAAGGATACAGCCGCGTGGCGTAACCTGCGGCCAAAATCAGTGCTTTCATTAGCCCTTTGCCAGCTCCTTCTTTAAATAAGTAACCCGCTCTACCGGAGTCGGGTCTATGCCGTAAAGTATCGCAAGATAAAACGAGATAAAATCTCCGATGTATATCAGGGAGAAAATCCTGCTTAAAAGGTTATCCCCGCGTGAGTTTACCTCGGTCACATCAACACCCTCTTGCTTGATCATCTCACGGGTGATATCCATCCGCTTTGAGGTACGCGGGTGCATCTTACCATCACGCAGCATTACAACGCTTAATTTCTTAAAAACCTTCTTCGGGTTCTGCCAGCCCACGATCTCATTATGGTTCATCTCCGGGAATACATGGCTTGAGGCAAGCGCCTTTGAGTTTTCATTCAACTGTCCGCGCATCCTGACCGCAGTTACGTCAAAGTGCACACAAGGCGCATAAATCACAGCAAACTTATTATAGAGCCTCGAAGCGATAGACTTTGCGATATTATCTTTTTTTGCGATCCCCGGCCGAAGGCTGCGCTTTTTTAACTCATCCAATGTAGCGACCAGGCTGTTTATCTGGGGATCGATCTTTTTGATCAACCTAAGCCTTGATAATATGCATAAAGGTATCAGGCTCAGGTACCCCAAAGCGCATCTTGGAGGGAGCCCCTTCGGTATCTCAATAAAGCTAAGCCCGTATTCGGCCGCCGACTCCTTTAATGAACCGTCAGATGATATTGCAACGATCGTGGCGTTCTTTTCTTTTGCCTGGCGGAAAGCCGAGAGCGTTTCTTCGGTATTCCCTGAATAGCTGGAGATGAAGACAAGCGTCGATTCATCTACAAAGCCGGGCAGATCGTATTCGCGAAAGACTAGGACCGGGATCTTGCTCTCAAAATAAAGATAGGATCTTACCAGGTCAGCGCCGATCGCTGAACCCCCTAACCCGGCGAAGACGATTTTTCTAAAATCCCTCTTCTCAAAGAGTATCTTTGCCCCTGCGGCTATCTCCTTAGCCCTTATGCACTGCAAAGGAAATTCTAGCAACAACCCAAGCATCCCTGACTTATCGAGTTTTTTGATGTTCGCTCCGCTCATCGATTGACGGCTCATTTCAGGATCTCCTTTATTTTGCTCTGGCAAAACTTCTCGATCTCCTTACCGGTGGATAATTTAAGTGCTTCATCCGCAAAGCTCTTCGCCTGTTTCATCGTTACGCTGCGGATGACATACTTTACCTCCGGGATCATCGAAGGCGGCATGCTCAATCCGTCAAGCCCGAGGCCGATAAGCAAAAGGACCATGCTCGGCTCACCCGCCATCTCTCCGCACATCCCAACCCAGATCTTAGCCTTGTTAGCGGCCAGGCAGATACTCTTGATCATCCGTAACACCGCCGGATGCAGGGGATCATACAGATAAGCCACCTTTTCATTTACACGGTCCACCGCCAGCGAGTACTGGATCAGGTCGTTTGTTCCTATGCTGAAGAAATCCGCTTCCTTAGCCAGGAGGTCTGCGGTTATCGCCGCCGAAGGCACCTCGATCATCGCCCCGACCTCGATATCTTGATTAAAATCCCGGCCCTCCTTCTTTAATTCTCTCTTTGCCTCATCCAGAATCTTGTTTGCCTGTATCAACTCCTCGACCCCGGAG
The DNA here is from genome assembly GCA_042577285.1 of Candidatus Omnitrophota bacterium. Classification (GTDB taxonomy): domain Bacteria; phylum Omnitrophota; class Gorgyraeia; order Gygaellales; family Profunditerraquicolaceae; genus JBHPDM01. Next base: position 13,148 of record JBHPDM010000006.1, on the reverse strand, counting down.
ATCATCGGATACATCAGGTTTAAAGAGCCGTGCACCGAAGCGCGCAGGATCGCGCGCAGCTGCAGCTTGAATATGTCCGGCCGGGCAAGGCAGAAACGGATCGCCCGCCAGCCTAAAAACGGCTGCATCTCGCTGGGAATCTGAAATTGCGAAAGGAACTTGTCCCCGCCCAGGTCAAGGGTGCGGATGGTCACCGCATGCGGCTTCATCTCTTTTGCCACATACTTATAAGCCTGATAATGCTCCTCCTCGGTAGGCAGGTCCTTCCTATTCATATAAAAGAACTCGGTGCGGTAAAGCCCTATACCCTCGGCGCCATGGGTCTTGGCTGCCGGCACCTCATCGGGAAACTCGATGTTCGCCTTTATCTTGATCGTCTTCCCGTCAAGTGTGGTCGCCGGGAGGTTTTTGGCCGGCAGGTATCTCTTACTGATCCCCTTAAACTTCTCTTCCTCGGCCCGGTAAAACTCCAGCGTTTTCTGATCCGGATTGACGATCACCACGCCCGTACTGCCGTCGACTATCAGCAGGTCATCGGCGTTTATCATCGTCGTCGCCTCTTCCGCTCCGACTACGGCAGGTATCTCTAAGGACTTGGCCATGATCGCGCTGTGCGACGTCTTTCCGCCGATATCAGTGATAAAGGCAACAACACTCTTTTTGTACATCGCTGCAGTATCCGAAGGAGAAAGGTCGTGCGCCACCACTACCACCTTCTCCTTGATATCTTCAAGCGTCGCCCTCTTTTTGCCCAGGAGATTACGCAAGATCCTCCTGCCTACATCATTAATATCGGTCATGCGTTCCTTGATATATTCATCCTCGATCTTGGAGAATACCCCGATATATTTCTTCAGTACCTCCGAGAAAATGAAGGGAACGCATACAAGTTCTTTTTTAAGGCGCGAGATCACCTCCTCGATCAACATCCGGTCCTCAAGGACCAACAGGTGAGCGTCAAATATCTGCGCCTCATCCTGGCCCATGTCCGAAGCGATGCGCTTCTGAAGATCAATGATCTCCTTGCGCGTCTGGATCAGCGCCTCTTCAAAGAGTTGGATCTGAAAAGGAATATCCTCCTCTTTAATCGACTGCTTCTGGATGCTAAAGACCTCCTTGCCTACCCTGTAAGCAGGCCCGATAGCTATCCCTGAAGCCGCCGCTATACCATTAAGTCTTATCATTCACCTGCCTCACTGCTCACCAACCGCTCCAGTTCGTCTATCGCCTCCTGGGCGTCCTCGCCTTCTGCCTCGACGATGATCTCACTGCCCTGTTCAGCGCCAAGGGTGAGGATCCCCATGATCGATTTTCCGTTTATCTCTTCGTTCTCGCGCCTGACGGTGATACGTGAATCAAATTTATTGGCGATCTGTACGAATATCGCCGCCGGCCTGGCATGCAGCCCCTGCTTATTCCTTACCGTCAGTTTTTTAGTCAATAAGGGCATTTAACTTCTTACCTCTTCCATGATCCCGAAGATTATCTCGGCTAATTTTGCCGCGTTATGTCTGACCGCATCATCGACGATGATAAAATTATCTTCAATCAGGCGGTATCCGAGTTTCCTGATCTTATCAACGTCTCTCTTTACGGGGTGAGATTTCTCACTGGCGTAACGCTTAAGCATCTCCTCGGGCACCACACCGCTGTTTACCACGCAATAGTCAAAAATACGCGGGTGGCTGTGTTTTGCCAGCGTCTTTATATGGTCACAGACGCTGTATCCGTCAGTCTCTCCCGGCTGGGTCATCACGTTAGATACGTATATCTTGATCGCATTGGAAGCGACGATTGCTTCCGCGATCTCCTTGATCAAAAGATTCGGTATGATGCTGGTATATAGCGAACCCGGCCCCAGGACGATTATCTCGGCCTCTCTTATCGCCTTTACCGCCTCGGGAGTCGCCAGCGGATGCTCAGGCTGTAGGCTGACCATCTCTATTGCTTTTTGCGCCTTTGGGATCTTGTCCTCACCCACAGTGATCGAACCGTCGGTATGTTTTGCCACTAACCCTACATTATCCAACGTTGATGGTATTACCTGTCCGCGCAGGGCCAGGACCTTGCTCGTTTCTTTGATCGCCTTTTCAAAATCACCGGTGAGCCTCGTCATTACCGTGATAAAAAGATTGCCAAAGCTATGTCCGGAAAGCTCCGTGCCCTTTTCAAAACGGAACTGGAAGAGATCACGCATCAACGTGGGGGCATCAGCCAAAGCCACCAGGCAGTTGCGGATATCTCCCGGCGGCAGGATATCAAACTGCTCTCTTAGGCGGCCCGATGAACCGCCGCTATCTGCAACCGTCACGATCGCTGAGATATTCGAGCTGTGCTCCTTTAAACCGCTTAAAAGGACCGATAGCCCTGTGCCCCCGCCGACAGTAACTACCTTAGGACCCCGGCTGAGCTGTTTCTTCTGGTATAAAATATCGACTATCTCGGCATCCTTTGACCCGGGCACAAATGCCGCCATAAATGAACGGATCATCTGCTTAATGCCTAAGACCAGGATGATGATCCCGGAGGCCAGGACTATAGAATCAAGCGCCTTTAATACCCAAAAATCCTGCGCCTGCAGGCTAAGCGAGCCTGCGATTACCAGGATCACTCCGAACCCGGTCAGGCCGATCCAGCGCTTTATGCCGATGCCCGGATAGAGCCACTTAAACTTTTCAAATTTTTCAAACCTTCTTTTCATCTTCATGTATGATTATCTTTACGATCGCCTCGCTATTCTCGCAAGCGCGTAGGCTGTCGCGGAAATATTTATCCTTCAAAAGTCTAGAGATCCTGGCCAAGGCCTTAAGATGCGGCCCGGCAGAATCCAGTGGCGCAAGTAACGTAAAAAATATGTGCACCGGCTCATCATCTAAAGAATCAAACTTCACTCCCTTTTTAGAAAGCGCAAAGGCCGCTACCAGTTTCTTGACGCATTCAGACTTTGCGTGCGGGATGGCAACGCCCTGGCCGATAGCGGTTGAGCCCAGGGACTCCCTCGCCATCAGGGCAACAACGAGCTTGTCGCGGTTGCGCTTGTCGATCTCCCCGGCATCGATCAACAGATCCGCCAGCTCGCTGATCACTCCCTCTTTCTTTGTCGATTTGATGTCAGTTGCGATTGCCTTTGGTGCAAGAAAATCCATGATCTTCATAGCAAGTCTCCTCTTCGACTGAAATTGACAGGTTAAATTTTATGAACATTTGGAGCGGGAGACGGGATTTGAACCCGCGACATCAACCTTGGCAAGGTTGCGCTCTTCCAACTGAGCTACTCCCGCATTATTTGCTTTTACGAAGAACGAGCCAACGAAGAACGAATCAACGAAATATGCGGACGGAGGGATTTGAACCCCCAAGGGTTGCCCCAATAGCTCCTAAGGCTATCGTGTCTGCCAATTCCACCACGTCCGCGTCGTTCGCTATAGCTGGTTCAGTACTTGCAAGTAAACAAATCAAGCTTAAAGCTGTATCTATGCTTATCTCGCTATCTACTGACGCTCACTCCCCATAGGGAAACCCATATGGTTTCCCCTCTGGTGCCCCGCTTTGCGGGGCGGTCACCCCTTCCTTAGCAATCAAAGAACAGCAAGCTTAAGGAGAGAACGGTCTTCTCTCCTTAATAATCCTCTCTTTAGGTTCTCGGCTCTCAAAAGCTTATCCCGCCTTCGGCGGGAGAGCCTCGAACCTTGAAACTTGGTGGGCCACCCGTGACTCGAACACGGCACACCCGCCTTAAAAGGGCGGTGCTCTACCGGATGAGCTAGTGGCCCGAATCTAATCAACTCACTAGCGAATCCCGAGGTTCTGCGGCTGCCTTGCTTGAACCGAGGGAGAGCTAGTGGCCCGAAAACTAAAACTCCTGGATCTCCTTCTCTTTGCTCTTTAGTAACTCTTCTATTTTTAAGATGTATTTATCAGTGATCTTCTGCAGGGAATCAACGCCGCGGAATTTATCATCTTCTGAGATCTTCTTTTCTTTCTCTGTCTTCTCCAGCGCCTCCTTGATATCCCTTCTGATCGTGCGCAGCGAGATCCTCCCCTCCTCGCTCATCTGATGCACCAATTTCACCAGCTCCTGCCTTCTCTCTTTGGATAATGGCGGTACAGCCAGGCGGATCAATTTGCCGTCGTTGGAGGGCGTGATCCCGATATTTGACTTCATGATCGCCTTCTCCATCTCGGGGATCGCATTCGGATCCCAAGGTTGGATCACGATCAGATGTGCATCCGGCACTGAGATCGAGGCCAACTGCTTAAAGAGGGTCGGGGTCCCGTAATAATCTACATGCAATCCTTCGACTAAGCCCGGATGCGCTCTTCCTGTACGAACCTCGGCATATTCGCGGGCTACTGATTCCAGCGATTTCTTCATCTTTTCTTCAGCCGTATGCAAGATCTCTTTGGTAGTCATCAATACCTCCTTAATGAGCACATAACTTACGAACACGCAAGTGTGAGTAAGTTATAAGTGCGAATTAATCCCGGCGAATGCGGGAAAATTATCAAAGAGAATTTTCCCGCGGCTTATGAGCCGGGAAAGTTCCATACATAACTTACGAACACGCAAGTGTGAGTAAGTTATAAGTGCGATAATGAGCCCACAACTTACGGAACGCTAGTGACGTAAGTTGTCTGGGCGAATTAATCCCGGCGAATGCGGGAAAATTATCAAAGAGAATTTTCCCGCGGCTTATGAGCCGGGAAAGTTCGACACATAACTTATGTCTTTATTTGACAACCGTCCCTAACCTCTGTCCTAAAACCGCACGCTTGATATTACCCTTTTTATTGAGGTTAAATACCACTATCGGCAGGTTATTATCCATGCACAGGCTTACCGCGGTTGCATCCATCACCTTAAGGCCCTTCTTTAATACGTCGATATATTTTAACTTCTTAAATTTCTTCGCCCTCTTTACCTTGACCGGATCCGCAGAGTAAACGCCATCGACCTTTGTGCCTTTTAGGATCGCCTGCGCGTTTATCTCCATCGCACGCAAAGCTGCGGCGGTATCGGTCGTAAAATAAGGATTCCCGGTTCCGGCGACAAAGATCACTACCCGCCCCTTCTCCAAATGCCTGATCGCCCGGCGCCTGATGTAGGTCTCAGCGACCCTTTCTATTTCGATCGCCGTCATCACCCGGGTGGGGACCCCTGCCTTCTCCAGGGCATCCTGAAGCGCCAAGCCGTTTATCACCGTAGCCAGCATCCCCATGTAGTCGGCAACCGACCGGTCCATCCCTAATCCGCGCGAGGCGATATTCTCCTGTCCGCGGAAGATATTCCCGGCGCCCAGGACGATCGCAATGTCGACCTTCAGGTCCTTGACCTCTTTGATCTGCCCTGCGATAGAGGCCAAAATAGCATGATCGATCCCGTGCCGCTTAAGCCCCTGCAGGGCTTCGCCGCTAAGTTTTAAGACTATCCTCTTATAGGCTGGTTTAAGAATCATTCTCCGATTCTGTAGCGCATGAATCTGCGGATAACGATATTTTCTCCGGTCTTAGCGACCAGGCCTGTCAGGAGGTCCTTTACGGTGACGGAGGGATCTTTGACAAAGGCCTGCTCCAACAGGCAATTCTGCTTGTAAAACTCTTCTTTGTTCTTTTCTTTCTTCAGATCCTTAGCGGGCACCTCTTTTTTACTTAAATAAGCTGGCTCACACGCTACGATATGCATGGCAACATCCTTGGTAAACTGGCAAAAGTCGCTGTTGCGCGCCACGAAGTCTGTCTCACAATTGACCTCAAGCAATACTCCGGTCTTATTTCCTAAATGCACATAGGCCTCGACCCTGCCCTCATTGGCGGCCCTGATAGATTTTTTGCTTGCGATCTGTAATCCTCGCTTGCGGATCAGCTCAGCGGCCTTCTTGATATCGCCCTTGGCATCCTTAAGCGCCTTGTTGCAATCTGATATGCTTGCGGCGGTAATCCTCCTTAACTCCCTGACTGAATCCAGTGAACTCTTCATTATAGTTATGCCTTTCTCTTTGTCCTGGTTGTCTTTGCCTGAGGCCCATGCTTCTCTGGGGCCTCTTTCTCTTTTGGCTTTGGATGCTCTTCTTCAGGCTGCTTTGACTCCACAGCCTCTTCTATCTCTTTGATCGCCTCCTCTTCCTGAGGGACCACGATCTCAGGTTCCGCCTCCTGCTTCTTTTTCTTTATCGCCTCTCCGCTCTCAGAAAGATAATTTAGGAACTTATTCCTTCCTGCTATAGATGTATCTGCGATCAGCGAACTGATCAGGCGTATGGATTTTATCGCGTCATCATTACCCGGTATCGGGTAATCGATCTTGTCCGGGTTTGAATTTGTGTCAAGCAGGGCGATGATCGGTATCGATAGCCGCCTCGCTTCCTTCACTGCAGTCTCTTCCTTTTTAGTGTCTACGATAAAGACCGCCCCTGGCATCCGCTCCATATCGATAATCCCACTGAAGCTTTTCATAAACTTTCCCAGCTCCTTTTCAAGGCCGGCTACCTCTTTCTTGGTCAGCTTCTCAAAGGTCCCATCCTCCTTCATCCGCTCTATCTCTTTTAGGCGGTTTATGCTCTTCTTAATCGTAGTAAAGTTCGTCAGCAATCCCCCCGGCCAGCGCTCAGTAACATGATACATGCCGCAGCGTGTGGCCTCGGCCCTGACGATCTCCTGGGCCTGCTTTTTCGTCCCGACAAAGAGTACCATCTCTCCCTTAGCGGTGATCTCCAAAAGATAATCCCTTGCTTTGTTCAGGCACTCTTCGGTCCGCTCAAGATCGACCACATGAATCCCGCTCCTCTTACCAAAGATATACTGATTCATCTTCGGATTCCAGCGCGAAGATTTATGTCCAAAATGTACTCCTGCTTCCAAAAGCTGTTTGATTAGTTCTGATGGCACTATTTGTTCCTCCTTTTTAAGATTGTTGAAATAGTTAAGTATATCATAATATCTTTGGGTTTCAACTATTTTTGGATCTCCTGCATCTGGTAAAGCCGCTTGTAAAGGCCGTCTCTTTCGATCAGCTGGGCGTGGCTGCCCTGCTCTACGATCTGGCCCTTATCAAGCACGATCACTTTATTCGCCCCCCTTACCGTAGAGAGCCGGTGTGCGATCACAAATACCGTTCTTCCCTTTATTAACCTGTCCAGCGCCTCCTGCACGATGCGCTCGGATTGCGAATCCAGCTGCGAGGTCGCCTCATCCAGGATCAAAATCGGCGCGTTCTTTAACAGCGCCCGCGCGATCGCGATCCGCTGACGCTCTCCTCCGGAGAGCTTCATCCCTCTATCGCCGATCACCGTTTCATAGCCTTCAGGGAAATCCTTGATAAACTCATCCGCGTGCGCCTTGACCGCCGCCTCCTCGATTTCTTTACCGGAGGCATCCGGTTTACCGTAGGCGATATTGCCCCTGATCGTATCGTTAAAGAGCACGACCTCTTGCGTGACGATACCGATCTGCCTACGCAGCGATTTAAAGGTGACTTCGCTTATATCTTTGCCGTCGATCAGGATCCTTCCGCTCTTTGGCTCCCAGAAGCGCGGGATGAGATCGACAAGTGTAGTCTTACCCACGCCGCTGGGCCCGACGATCGCAAGCATCTGGCCCATTCTTACCTCAAGGTTAATCCCCTTCAAGACATCCTGATCAGTATAGCTGAACCAGACATCCTCAAATTTAATACCCTGTTTAAAGGCGGATAAATCCACTGCTTGCGGCTTCTCATTAACGCTCAAAGGGGCATCCAGCACCTCATAGACTCGAATGCTCGCTGCCAGCGCCTTCTGCAGGATCGAATTCACCTGGCTTAATTTCTTAAAAGGCTTTATCAGTGAAAGCAACGCCGCCATAAAAAGCGCGAATACGCCGAAGGAGAAGACTCCGTCCACAACCTGCCTGCCGGCATAGAATATTATAAAGAGCGCCATCCCCACGCCGACTAATTCCGTAGTGATCCCCAGAAGCAGCATCCTCTTTATCGATTTCATCGCCAGCCGGTAATACTCATGATTATGCTTTCCGAACTTTGCCGCCTCGATTTTCTCGGCGCAAAACGCCCGCACGATCCTCACTCCGGAGAAAGTCTCAACCAGAATAGAGTTGATATCAGCCATCCTCTCCTGCGAGCGCTTGCTTAAGGCGCGAAGCACCCTACCTACTACTATCATCGGCACCGCCACAATCGGTAGTACTACTATCGAGATCAACGCCAGCCTCCAGTTGATCACAAAGGTCAACACCGCAAAGCAGATCACCTGGAATGACTGATAGACCAGATCCGTAAGCGCATAAGAGACCGCGTTCTCGATCAGCTTAACGTCATTAGTGATCCGCGAGACCAATTCCCCGCTCCTCTTCTGGGTAAAATAGTCGAGGGATAAGACTTGTAATTTGCCATAGACCATATCCCGCACATCACGGATCACCTTCTGCCCCACATCCGACATTATATAAGAATGCAGGAACTCAAAAAGAGCGCGTGTTACCAGCGCCACGGGCATCACGATCAGAAGCAGGGTAAGCACCTGCAGCGGCTCCAGGCTGTTCAGCCGGGCCAGGACCTGCTCGATTACCGCGGGAAACTTCCCCTCAGTGTAGACGATCTGCTTATTGGTAAATATCCTGTCTATAACCGGCACGATCGAGCTCAGGCGAAATACATCCAGGAGCGTGACAATGCCCATAAAGACGCCGGAAATAACCAGCCACCCATAATAAGGGCGCGCAAAACTGAATAATTTTCGGTAATTCCTCATTTTTTGCCTTTTATTGGACTTTTTGAGGGGTTTTTTCTGCCTTTAAATGGCCTTTTTACGTAAGTCGCTACTATATCACATCTTTTATTCCTTGTCGAGGGATTTTATGCCCTTTTTTAACCCTTCACGCTCAAATATCAGAGTATATATGGCCAACAAATTTTAGGGTCCTTGCCGAAGCGTGCATTAGAAATTTTTTGGCAATAGTGCACAAGGGATTACGCCGAACGGGAGTACCGAAGGATTACGTAAGACGTTACGGGAGAGAGGCGTAAACCGCAAGTGCACGGCAAAAAATTTCAGCACGCGGAGGTGAGGGCCCTAAAAAATTTGTTGCAACCCAATCCTTACTCTGATATCATCTTATTACTATGCCAAAGATAAAAGTTGGAGTTGTGGGGCTGGGACACCTGGGCAGCAAACACGCCCGGGTCTACTCAGAGATAGATGATTGCCAGCTCGCCGCAGTCTGTGACCTGAAAGAGGATAGCCTCAGCGAAATCACCTCAAAGTTCGCGATCCCCGGCTTTAAAGATTACCGGCAGCTTTTTGGAAAAGTCGATGCGGTCAGCATCGCCGCCCCGACTAACCTGCATTATGAGATCGCCTCAGGATTCCTCAAGAATAATATACATGTGCTGGTCGAAAAACCCTTTACCACTGATTTAAAAGAAGCCGACTCGCTGATTAAGCTTGCCGATAAGAATAAGCTTATCCTCCAGGTCGGCCACATTGAAAGGTTCAACTCCGCCTTTGCCGCAACCTTGAAGTTGATCAATGATCCTAAATTCATCGAGTGCCACCGCTTAAGCCCATTCCCGCATCGCTCGCTGGATGTGGGTGCGGTGTTAGATATCATGATCCACGACATCGATATAATCCTCGGGCTTGTCCCTTCTAAAATAAAAAAGATCGAGTCCGTAGGGGTGAAGATCCTTACTCCCTTTGAGGATATCGCAAGCAGCCGGATCGCATTCGAGAACGGCTGCGTCTGTAATCTTACTGCCAGCCGCGTCTCGGATGAGGTGATGCGAAAGATCAGGATATTTCAGAAGGATACCTACATCTCCCTGGATTACAAGGAAGCTAAGGCGACCATCTATAGAAAGCGCGGTACTCAGATCAGTAAAGAAGATCTCCCTATTGAAAAAGAGGAACCGCTGCAGAAAGAGCTCGCCTCCTTCGTTGAATGCGCAGCACTCAGGATTCCCCCTCTCGTCTCGGGTAAGGTCGCCCGCGAGGCGCTCGCTGTCGCCCTCGAGATCCAAAAACAGATATGCCAAATATAAAAAAGATCATTATCGTATGCGGTGAGGTATCAGGCGACACAAACGCTGCTAACCTCACTAAAGAAATATTAAAGACTGATCCGGGAATCAAAATCCTGGCAGTGGGCGGAGAGAATCTGCGCTCTGCCGGCGCTAGAGTCTTCGTCGATATAAAAGATTACGCGATCATGGGCCTCTTTGATGTCCTAAAAAAACTCCCCCGCTTCTTCTACCTTAAAAAAACTATCCTACGGAAGATCAAAGAGGAGAAGCCCGACGCTGTGATCCTCGTCGATTACTCAGGTTTCAATTTAAGGCTCGCCGCAAAGATCAATAAGAGCGTCCCGACGATCTACTACGTCAGCCCGCAGCTCTGGGCTTCAAGGCCAAAGCGCATCAGATTTATAAAAAGGTTTATCCATAAGGTAGTCGTACTCTTTAAGTTTGAGGAGGAGTTTTACAGGAAACACGGAATAAGTGTTGATTTCGTCGGTCATCCCCTGCTTGATCTAGTCAGGCCCAGTATGAGTAATGATAAATTTATCGGCACTTTCGGCTTGAGTGACTCAAAAGTCACAGTCGCCCTGCTCCCCGGCTCCCGCAAGCAAGAAATAAAATACATCCTCCCGGTTATGCTAAAAAGCGCCGCCTTGATCGCCAAAGGCTCAAAAGGCGTACAGTTTATAATCGCTAAATCGCCTAATCTGGAACAGGAAATCTACGATCGCTCAATCGGCAGGACAAACCTTGACCTTAAGATCATTGACGGAAAGACCTACGACTGTCTGGAAGCGGCGGATTTCTGCCTTGTCGCCTCGGGAACCGCCACGCTTGAGGCTGCGATCATGCAAAAACCCTTTGCCGTAATATACAAGACTAATCCGCTAAATTATTTGGTCTTTAAGCCTCAGGTCAGACTGCCATACATAGGGATGGTAAACATCGTAGCAAAAAAATTGATAATCCCGGAGTTTCTCCAGTCCGGGGCAAACCCGCAAGAGATCGCTGAATTCGCGCTGAAGGTCCTGCGCGATCCCGCTGTGTCAGCGCGCATAAAAAAAGAGCTCAGTAAAGTGAGCTCCTCACTCGGTGAAAAAGGGGCCAGCTCCCGCGCCGCCCACTCCATCCTAACTTTCCTCCAAAAATAAAAGGGACGCTCTTTTTGCTAATCGGGAAAGTGTCCCCTTATCCACAGGGCTGTGGATAAAAGGGACAGTCTCTGCTTTAGCAAAAAGAGCGTCCCTTTTTAGTCTTCCTCTTGTAATACTTGAATAAAGGTATCAACGACACCGGGATTAAACTGGGTGCCCTTATTCTTCCTGAGCTCCTCGATGGCCGTCTCCTTGCTTAGCGCCTGCCTATAGGCCCTGAGGGATGTCATTGCGTCATACGAATCAACTACTGCGAGGATGTGCGCAAAAAGATTGATGTGATCGCCGCTGAGGTGTTTAGGATAACCCTTGCCATCGTAACGTTCATGATGCTCCTTAATCGTCTCCAGCATCTCCGTGGTCAAGACGATCGGCTTTAAAATATCCTCCGCTATCAGGGGATGCTGCTTGATAACTTGCCATTCTTCATCGGTAAGCTTATCCCGTTTGTTCAATATACTCTCCTGGATCCCCAATTTACCGATATCATGAAGCAGCCCTGCCTCTATCAATAATTCTGTTTTTTCGGGAGATAGCCCCATCTTTACAGCGATCTTGCCGGCATATTCAGAGACCCTCTCGGAATGGCCCCTGGTATATTTGTCCTTTGCCTCAAGGATCCTGATGAAAGAATGCATCACGTTATAGAAGTAATTACTTAGTCTCTTCCGTGATTCAGAGAGGCTCTCCGCCATGTAGTTGAATGACTCGCCCAACTCATTTATCTCATCTTTTCCTTTGACCATTACGTGATAATCGAGATCACCTTCGGCGATATGACGGGTCCCTTCCACCAGCTTCTTGATTGGCCCGGTAATGCGCATTGAAAGCAGCATCCCCAATAAAATAGATATACTCACGCCCAACCCTAACAAAACCGCCAGGCGCTTGTAAAATAACTTTTGCACCTTAAGGATATTATCCGCCATCATATCAATTCCCAGCATAGCTACTACCTTGCCGTTTGCATCATAAATCGGCGCATATCCCGAAAGCGTTGCTCCCCACTCATCTACTTCAAATTCGTGATCCGCCGAGGGCTCTTTAAAACCCTTTAGCATCTGCGGAAAGCGCGAGGCATCATATTTATCTCCTGGGAAACTGCTTAACCCTGCCTCCTCTTCCTCCTTCGAAAGGGGATCCGGATCGACTACATACTGCCAGATGCCCTCCTGGTCGGTCTTTGTCATCGTATAAATATACTCGATATCAGGGTTTGCCTCTTTGATCTTTCTCAGTTTATCCGCGACGATCTGGAATTGCGCAGTACTTATCCCCTCCCTATTTAAGGGTATACTCAAAAGTAGATGTGCATCGACCGCCAGCGCCGCTGTCTGCGCAAGAGACATCAGCTGGTTGCGCCGTTGCGTGAATTGCGTCTCCATGTAGAATTTAGAGATAAAGAAATTACTGATTACTGCTGAAAAAACTACCAGCATAATAAAAGCCAGCGTGACTTTTACGCGGAAACTTCTTAATTTATATCTTCCCATCAGCGGCCCTTCATCACTTAGCGGGTATTACGTTCAAAAATGTCCTCACCCTTCCGTGACTGGTCTTTCTTTTAGTAAAGCTCACTTTCCCGGCACAGAGCGCATATATAGCGCCCTTGCCTTTAACGTTCACTCCGGCCTTATAGGCACACAAGCCCCTTACCAGGATCTGTCCGGTTTTAACAGCTTGCCCGCCTACAACTTTTACCGCCTTATCTTTTCTCGGCCTTGATTTTCCGCCCGCCATAATAATCCTCTCCTTTTTTAAATTTCTTTCTTAATGTGAATACGTCAACTACTACTATTTATCCGTACGACTATGTAGCATTATATTCCAAAACGTTTCTCAAGGCAATCGAAAAACCTTCTCCTACAAAAGGGACGCTCTTTTTGCTAATCGGGAGAGTGTCCCCTTATCCACAGGGCTTGTGAATAAAAGGGACAGTTTCCGCTTTAGCAAAAAGAGCGTCCCTTTTAGGTGAAGTTTTTAGG